>NZ_JBEXLC010000004.1:0-136309 GCF_040609795.1 Nocardia sp. NPDC004604 | reverse complement strand
TCGGAAGGTGTCTGGTCCGCCGTGTTGTTCTGGTGCGCGGAAGGTGTCTGGTCCGCCGTGTTGTTCTGGTGCGCGGAAGGTGTCTGGTCCGCCGTGTTGTTCTGGTGCGCGGAAGGTGTCTGGTCCGCCGTGCTGCTCCGGTCCCCGAAATGCGTCAGGTCCGTGCTGCTGCTCGGGTCCACGGAAGCTGTCCGGTCCGCGCTGTGCATTCGGCGCGCCGTGCAGTTCGAAACCCGGCCCGGCCAATTCACGTGGCGACGGACTGCGGCGCTGCGGATCGGGCTGATCCTCGGACTGTTCGTCCTTACCCTTGCGTCGACCGAAGCGGCGCTTGTCCCGGCGTCCGGCCTCGGGCCGCTCGGTTTCGGGGGCGCGCTTGGAACGTCCACGCCGAGAGGGCGCTTCATCGATGAGGTCTTCGTGTGGCAGGTTCTGAACGGGCGCTTCGTAGCCGCCGGTGACATCGCTCTCGGAGAGCCACGGAGGCAGCATGGGGAGGCCGTCATTATTACGGCTCACACGTCCCCCTTTGGATCTGCTCGACCTATACCTGGGCTGTGGTCAGTTTACGCGACGACTCTCGCCCATCATGGGTGGGGAGTGGGCCGAATGGCTGGTTTCTAAACACCCCATCTCCGGGTTCCATTGGCCCCCTGCACACCTCGTCGGCAACGCCCAATTAGGTAAGTCGCGAAGTCGGCGGAGCTATTCGACGCCACCTCGCCCGGTGTATTGCGGCACAAGGGTTTCGCGGGGATGGCCGCGCTGAGCCCCCACGCCAGCGTACGTCCGGGCTGTCCAGTCGGCTCGCTGGTCGCCTCCCGCTGCTAGAGCGCATCGCACACAAAATCTGACGATTGCCACCACGCAACTCTGCTGGCAGCCTTCGGCCCGATCTTCGGCTTCACCGCCACCGTCCGTCCCCTCTTGATTTCCGGCGGCCTCTGCACCTCTTGCGAGCACCGCCGTCGTCGACGCAATGCGTATCTATATGCCGGAGCCCACCCGACCTATCTGGCGGAGGTACGTCCCGGCTACACATGCGCGACACTGCGCCGCGCGACTTGGCTCTCCGCCGAGGGTGAGCCCCACCGTGCTCCACGGAAGGTGAGAACTGCTGTGCTCTGTGGAGGGGTGAGTCCCGCGGTGTTCTGTGGAGGGTGAGTCCCGCCGTGCTCCGCCGCTGGGGAGCGCCGCAGTGTTCTGTGGAGGGGTGAGCGCCGCCGTGCTCCGCCGAGGGTGAGCCTCGTCGTGTCCCGCGGAAGGTCAGAACTGTTGTGCTTGCGGAGGGTGAGTACCGCTGTGTTCTGTGGAGAGGTGAGCGCTGCTGTGTTCTGTGGAGGGTGAGCGCTGCTGTGCTCTGCGGAGGGTGAGCGCCGCTGTGTTCTGTGGAGGGGTCAGCGCTGCTGTGCTCCGCGGAGGGGGGAGCCCCGCCGTCCGCCGTACGCTCCAGCAGACGGCTCCGGCGCCCGAAACGCCGCGTCGGTCACCCTGGTTACGCGGGCCGCGGTCCGAGCCCGCGCACCGATCAGCGCGCATAAGATGCGAAATAATAGGTCCTCGAGACCACGACGACCAGGGCGAATTGGTCTGCCCGCGAATAAACCGGTAAGCTTGGTCGGCGGTGCACCTACGCGCCGACTGTCTGCATGCCGCCGGTCCGGTCAACTGACCGGTTACATGCAAGCAGATACAAGGCAATCAAACCAGGTTTGAGTGTAAACCGGGATCGCGGAGGACATGGCGAAGAAAGACGGGGCCATCGAGGTCGAGGGTCGAGTTGTCGAGCCGCTGCCCAATGCGATGTTCCGGATCGAGCTCGAGAACGGGCACAAGGTTCTCGCGCACATCAGCGGGAAGATGCGGCAGCACTACATTCGCATCCTCCCCGAGGACCGTGTGGTCGTCGAGCTCTCGCCCTACGACCTGTCGCGCGGCCGCATCGTTTACCGCTACAAGTGATCGCGTGCGGTCCTCGGCTCCGAGGAACGGCGTGACCATCGAGCCGCCAGGCTCACCACAAGGCTTCCCCAGTCTTCCGACTGGGGAAAAACTGTGTTCACACCTGTGTGAACCGAACAAGATTGGACGGACGTGAAGGTTCAGCCGAGCGTCAAGAAGATCTGCGAGAAGTGCAAGGTGATCCGCCGTCACGGTCGGGTCATGGTGATCTGCGAGAACCTGCGCCACAAGCAGCGCCAGGGCTGATTTTCGCCGCACCAGCCGGGCACCGATCACTGATCGGCTTGGCCAACTGAAAGAAGAACTCCCAGCTCCAGCCGCACACTGCGGAATTCGGGCCGCGCGGTTCCTCGGAATCGCAGAGCCCGAGGTGTGCGAGCCAACCACCGGTACGGAGGCCGGTGCCCCACCAGACGAGGGGACGGACAGGGAGCAGACCTCCGCAACGATTAAGGAACCTGCCACATGGCACGTCTCATGGGCGTTGATCTCCCGCGCGAAAAGCGCATGGAGATCGCGCTGACCTACATCTACGGCATCGGCCGTACCCGCGCCAAGGAGATCCTCGAGGCGACGGCCGTCAGCCCCGACCTGCGCTCGAAGGACCTCAGCGACGAGCAGGTCACGCAGCTGCGTGACTACATCGAGGGTTCGGCCCTCAAGGTCGAGGGTGACCTGCGCCGCGAGGTGCAGGCCGACATTCGGCGCAAGATCGAGATCGGCTGCTACCAGGGTCTGCGCCACCGTCGTGGCCTGCCCGTGCGTGGCCAGCGCACCAAGACCAACGCGCGCACCCGCAAGGGCCCGAAGCGCACCGTCGCCGGCAAGAAGAAGTAGGGGATAAAGGATGCCTCCGAAGAGTCGGGCCTCCGGCCCCAAGAAGACCCAGAAGTCGCGTCGTCGGGAAAAGAAGAACGTCCCGCACGGCCACGCGCACATCAAGAGCACGTTCAACAACACCATCGTGTCGATCACCGACCCGGCCGGCAACGTCATCTCGTGGGCGTCCTCGGGTCACGTCGGCTTCAAGGGTTCGCGCAAGTCGACCCCGTTCGCCGCGCAGCTCGCCGCCGAGAACGCGGCCCGCAAGGCGCAGGAGAACGGCGTCAAGAAGGTCGACGTGTTCGTCAAGGGCCCCGGTTCGGGCCGCGAGACCGCGATCCGTTCGCTGCAGGCCGCTGGCCTGGAAGTCGGCACGATCTCCGATGTCACCCCGCAGCCGCACAACGGCTGCCGTCCGCCCAAGCGGCGTCGCGTCTAGCGGGAAAGGAATAACGAAAAATGGCTCGTTACACAGGCCCCATCACCCGCAAGTCGCGTCGTCTGCGGGTCGACCTCGTCGGAGGCGACCAGGCGTTCGAGCGTCGTCCGTACCCGCCCGGCCAGCACGGCCGCGCGCGGATCAAGGAGAGCGAGTACCTGCTCCAGCTGCAGGAGAAGCAGAAGGCGCGCTTCTCCTACGGCGTCATGGAGAAGCAGTTCCGCCGGTACTACGAAGAGGCCAACCGCCTCAAGGGCAAGACCGGTGACAACCTGCTCCGTCTGCTGGAGTGCCGTCTGGACAACGTCGTGTACCGCGCCGGTCTGGCGCGCACCCGTCGTCAGGCTCGCCAGCTGGTTTCGCACGGTCACTTCCTGGTGAACAACCGGGCCGTGAACGTCCCCAGCTTCCAGGTGACCCAGTACGACATCATCGATGTCAAGGAGAAGTCGCTCGGTACCCTGCCGTTCCAGGTGGCGCGTGAGACCGTCGGCGACCGTCCGGTTCCCGGCTGGCTGCAGGTCATCCCGGGCCGTCTGCGGATCCTGGTCCACCAGGTTCCCGAGCGCGCTCAGATCGATGTGCCGCTGTCGGAACAGCTGATCGTCGAGTACTACTCGAAGTAAACAGCTTTCGCTGCTGGTGCGTGGTCGTCCCTTTGGCGGCGATCACGCACAACCCCCAAAACGTGGGCATCAAATAGTGGGTGCCCGTACAGGAGGATGATCCTAATGCTGATTTCACAGCGTCCGACGCTGACCGAAGAGGTCGTCGCCGAGAACCGGTCGAAGTTCACCATCGAACCGCTCGAGCCGGGCTTTGGTTACACCCTCGGCAACTCGCTGCGGCGTACCCTGCTGTCCTCGATCCCGGGGGCCGCGGTCACGAGCATCCGTATCGACGGCGTCCTGCACGAGTTCACCACCGTTCCCGGTGTGAAGGAAGATGTCACCGACATCATCCTGAACCTCAAGGGTCTGGTCGTGTCCTCGGAGGAGGACGAGCCGGTCACGATGTACGTGCGCAAGCAGGGCCCGGGCACCGTCACCGCCGGTGACATCGTGCCGCCCGCCGGAGTCGTCGTGCACAACCCGGATATGCACATCGCCACCCTGAACGACAAGGGCAAGCTGGAGATCGAGCTCGTCGTCGAGCGCGGTCGCGGTTACGTCCCGGCGGTGCAGAACAAGGCGTCCGGCGCGGAAATCGGCCGGATCCCGGTGGATTCGATCTACTCGCCGGTGCTCAAGGTGACCTACAAGGTCGAGGCCACCCGTGTCGAGCAGCGCACCGACTTCGACCGTCTGATCCTGGACGTGGAGACCAAGAACTCCATCAGCGCCAGGGACGCGCTCGCCTCGGCGGGTAAGACCCTGGTCGAGCTCTTCGGCCTGGCCCGTGAGCTCAACGTCGAAGCCGAAGGCATCGAGATCGGCCCGTCCCCGGCCGAGGCGGATCACATCGCCTCGTTCGGTCTGCCGATCGAGGATCTGGACCTCACCGTCCGGTCCTACAACTGCCTCAAGCGCGAGGGTGTGCACACGGTGGGCGAGCTGGTCGCCCGCACCGAGTCGGACCTGCTGGACATCCGCAACTTCGGCCAGAAGTCCATCGACGAGGTCAAGGTCAAGCTGCACGCGCTCGGCCTCTCGCTCAAGGACAGCCCGGCGTCGTTCGATCCCTCGTCCGTGGTGGGTTATGACGCGAGCACCGGAACGTGGAGCGACAGCGGCACGTTCAGTGACACCGATGGCGGCGAGCAGGACTACGCCGAGACCGAACAGCTCTAGGCCGTCGGGGTAGGCACCCCGGCCCGGCCTCACACAAGGAGAACAAACAATGCCCAAGCCCAAGAAGGGTGCCCGCTTCGGCGGGTCGGCGTCGCACCAGAAGGCGATCTTCGCCAATCTGGCCACGGCGCTCTTCGAGCACGGTCGTATCACGACCACCGAGGCCAAGGCCAAGGCGCTGCGCCCCTACGCCGAGAAGCTGGTCACCAAGGCGAAGGGCGGCACCCTGGCCGACCGTCGCGAGGTGCTCAAGGTGATCCGGAACAAGGATGTCGTCCACGAGCTCTTTGCCTCGATCGGGCCGTCGTTCGAGGGCCGCGAGGGTGGCTACACCCGCATCACCAAGACGCTGCCCCGCAAGGGTGACAACGCGCCGATGGCGGTCATCGAGCTGGTCCGGGAGAAGACCGTGACCAACGAGGCCGACCGCGCCCGCCGCGTTGCCGCGTCCAAGAAGGCCGAGGCGCCCGTCGCCGAGACCGTTGTCGAGGAGCAGGCCGAAGAGGCCGTCGCCGAGACCGTTGTCGAGGAGCAGGCCGAAGAGGCCGTCGCCGAGACCGCCGAGGCTGTCGAGGCCGAGGCCGAGGCCCCGGCTGCCGACGAGGCCGCTGAGGACAAGAAGGACGCCTGACGTTCGCTCGCAAGTCCGGAATGAGCCCGCCGCCCCCCGTGGGTCGGCGGGCTCATTCGCATCCGGCCGAGATCGCCCCGCTGGCATCAGGTTTCGCGTGGTGAGCGGCCGGAGTTACCGGCGTTCGTATCGATTAGGAGATCGCCTGTGACCGAAAAGGAATCGGTGGATTCGACCGCGCAGTCGAGCGCGTTGGGTGAGCCTGCGGCGGATTTGCCGGAAGTGTGGGGCACGGCGGCCGACTCGGTTCGGGTGCGACTCGATATCAGTTACGACGGCACCGATTTCGTCGGCTGGGCGCGCCAGCCCGGGCTGCGCACCGTGCAGGGCGTGCTCGAGGAAGCGCTGAGCAAGGTGTTGCGCGAGCCCATCCAATTGACCGTGGCTGGCCGCACCGATGCCGGGGTGCACGCCGAGGGGCAGGTCGCGCATTTCGATACCGGCGCCGAACCGGATGCGGCCAAGCTGCTCCACCGCATGGCGCGGTTTCTTCCGAAAGATGTGCGGATCACCGATATTCGCCTCGCCCCGCCCGAATTCGACGCACGCTTCTCGGCGATCCGCCGCCACTATGTGTACCGGCTGACCACGGCACCCTATGGTGCTGAACCACTGCAGGCCCGCAGCGTCGTCGCCTGTCGCCACGACGTGGATCTCGAAGCCATGCACGCGGCCTCGCAAAAGCTATTGGGCCTGCACAATTTCGCCGCCTTCTGCCGCCGTCGCGATGGTGCGACCACCGTTCGCGAACTCCAGCGCTTCGATTGGGAGCGCGACGGCGACCTGCTCGCCGCCTATGTCAGCGCGGATGCCTTCTGCTGGTCCATGGTTCGCAGCCTCGTCGGCGCGGTTCTCGCGGTGGGGGAGGGCCGTCGCACTGCCGACTGGGTCGCCGGACTGTTGAATGAGACCGAACGCTCCAGCTCGGTGACCGTGGCCCCCGCACATGGCCTCAGCCTTATCGGCGTCGACTATCCGGACGATTCCGACCTGGCCGCGCGCAACGCCCAAACCCGCGAAATGCGTTCGGTGCCAACCGTGGACGACGGCTGCTGCGGCAGCTGAACCCGATCCGGTCCCCATCCAGATCGCTCTCGCGTACGCGGGTCAGCTGCGGCGGCGATCCAGTGCAGCCGTGATCAGGGCGCGGGCCTGGTTACCCACTACCTCCTGCCTTGCGAGCACTTCGAACGCTCGGCCAAATGCACAGCCGTACAGAGCGACTCGGCTGCGACCTCGCCAAGACCGTGACATTCGACGCCAAGGTCGATGCCCCTGTCGGCCGCTCGGCGAACGTCGTACCGACGCTCGATGTCGAGGCCGTGATCGCGCCAATTGCCCTTCGCCGGTGCGATTCCCCACGCGCTCCTGCGGGTATCCGAGCAGAACACGGTGAACCTCGAGGCCACCTAACCGCGACCGGATGACGTGTTCCACGCCGAGCGGGCGTAATCCCGCACGGAGCGACGACGCTCGAAGGGAGGTGACGACATGGTGGATGTGTTGGGTCCTGGGCCGGACGGTGCGGCATGCGACAACTGGAACCAAGCCCTGAACTGCGACGATGACGGCCAGGACGACTGAGCGGCAGCAGGTGCCGCAACACTCTGGTTCGCGAAATGTGCTCGGTGTCAATGACTATCGAGGTGGTCACGGCCGGAATGGGTGAAGGCGGCGCTCCCGCACCGCGATTCGGCGGGCGCACTGCGGTGCGGAAGCAAGACCGCCGGTCAGCTGGACGAACCCGCCTCGATCGTCCGCGGTTGGCTGCTACCGGAGATTTCGATGCGGCGCGGCTTGGCCTTCTCGGCGATCGGAAGTGTCACCGAGAGCACGCCGTTGTTGTAGGTCGCGCTGATGTGGTCGGCATCGACATTGTCGCCGAGGCTGAGTTGGCGCATATACGTACCGGCGAAGCGCTCGGACGCAATCCATTGCACGCCTTCATCACTGGGCAGGCTGCGCTGCGCGCGGAGGGTGAGGGTGCCGTTGTCGACGCTCACATCCACCGTGCCGGGGTCGACGCCGGGCAGGTCGGCATTGAGTACGTAATGGTCGCCTGCCTTGAACAGATCCATCGGCATGAATCGCGGCGCACGAGATGTCCCGACGGATTCGCCGAGCAGTTGGCGGGCGACGGTGTCGATGTCATGGAATGGATCGAACCGGAGCACAGCAATCACCTCCATTTCACGAGCGGCGGCGCCTGCCACGGCGGTAAGCGCCGGAAGCTGTGCACTACCCAAGTTAGCACTCTCGAATTGAGAGTGCTAATAGGTTAATGGCGATTATCCGCCCGGCGTTGCGTGCGAATCTCGCGTCGGAATAGGAACGGCTGCAGGTTGGTTGGCTCCGGGCATGACTATCGAAGGTCTTGGACGGTTCGGTGTTTGGCGCGGATATGTGGGGTTCACCCCGCAGGATGCGCGCGAGCTGGAGGAGCTCGGCTACGGCACGCTGTGGCTCGGTTCGTCCCCGCCCGCGGAGCTGCCGGAGATCGAGTCGCTGCTCGACGCGACCGAGTCGATCACGGTGGCGACCAGCATCGTCAACATTTGGACGGCGCCCGCGAAGCAGGTCGCGGAGTCGTTCCACCGCATCGATGCGCGGTTCCCCGGGCGGTTCCTGCTCGGTCTGGGCGCGGGTCATCCCGAGCACACCGGCGAGTACCGCAAGCCCTATGACGCGCTGGTCGAATACTTCGACGAGTTGGATGCGGCCGGGGTGCCCAAGGAGCGTCGCGCACTCGCTGCGCTGGGTCCGCGGGTGCTGAAGCTGGCGGCGGACCGGTCCGCTGGCGCGCTGCCCTACCTGGTCACCACCGAGCACACCGCACGCGCTCGCGCCGTGCTCGGCCCGGATGCGCTGCTGGCGACCGAACACAAGGTGGTCCTGGACGAGGATCCGGTGCGGGCCCGCGCCACCGCCCGCCCACGCGTCGAGTTCTATCTGGACCTGCAGAACTACGTCGCCAACCTGCGCAGACTCGGCTTCACCGACGAGGATGTGACCAAGCCGGGCAGTGACCGCCTGGTCGACGCTCTGGTCGCACACGGCAGCCCCGAGTCGGTCGTCGACCAACTCACCGCGCATCTGACCGCGGGTGCTGATCACGTGGTGATCCAAGTCCTCGCCGATGAGCCCGCCGCCCTGCGCACGCTGGCTCCTTTGCTGGCGAAGCATTCCTGAGACCGCGGAGGCGATCGGCCTAAGTTACTGGCCGATCGCCCTAAGGGAACGTTAGAAACCGGCTCCACCGGTTCCGCCCGCGCTGTGACTGCGCACACACTGGTCTCCGACCGACGCAAGGCCGCGTCGAAGAAGGAGATCTTGTGACTACGACACAGCCCGTGGGCGAGCGCCGGGTGGTCGCCAACGTATTGCGCGGTTCCATCGGCAATCTTGTCGAGTGGTACGACTGGTATGTCTACGCGGCGTTCAGCGTGTACTTCGCGAAATCCTTCTTCCCGAAGGGTGATTCCACCGCGCAATTGCTGTCCACCGCAGCCGTTTTCGCGGTCGGCTTCCTTATGCGGCCACTCGGTGGCTGGGCACTCGGACGCTATGCCGACAAGTTCGGACGCCGCTCGGCGCTGACCCTCTCGGTGACCGTAATGGCTGCGGGTTCGCTGCTGATCGCGGTGACGCCCGGGTACCAGACGATCGGTATCGCGGCACCGATGTTGCTGTTGCTCGCCCGCTTGTTGCAGGGCCTTTCGGTCGGCGGCGAATACGCAACCAGCGCAACGTATCTGTCCGAGGTGGCCTCCACAGGTAAGCGTGGGTTCTACTCGAGTTTCCAGTACGTCACGCTGGTCGCCGGTCAGCTGGTCGCGCTCGGCGTGCAGATCATCCTGCAGCAGTTCCTGAACAACGCCCAGATGAACAACTGGGGCTGGCGCATTCCGTTTGTCATCGGTGCGGCGGCCGCGCTCATTGTGATGTGGCTGCGGCGCAGCATGGACGAATCCGAGCACTTCGAGGCCGAGGTCGAGGCCGAGCGGGTGCCGCAGCAGGGGCGCGCAGCTCAGCAGCCCGCGCGCGGCTCGCTGCGAATGCTGTTGCAGTACCCCAGGGAATGCCTGCTGGTGATCGGTCTGACGCTCGGCGGCACCGTGGCGTTCTACACCTACACCACGTACATGCAGAAGTTCATGATCAATACCTCCGGTATTTCCAAGTCGACCGTCTCGTGGATCAACTTCATCGCGCTGCTGGTCTTCGTGATACTGCAGCCGCTGGCCGGGGCGCTGTCCGACCGTGTCGGGCGGCGCAAGCTGCTGATCTTCTTCGGTGTGGCCGGCACCCTGCTGACCGTGCCGATCATGACCGTGCTCGCGCACACCAAGAATCCGATCGCGGCGTGGGCGCTGATGATGGCCGCGCTGGTCATCATCACCGGCTACACCTCGATCAACGCGATCGTGAAGGCCGAACTGTTCCCGACCAAGATCCGCGCACTCGGCGTCGGCCTGCCGTACGCGCTGACCGTAGCGATCTTCGGCGGCACCGCAGAGACCATCGCACTGTCGCTGAAGCAGGCCCATCACGAATCGCTGTACTTCTGGTACGTCGCCGGGTGCATCGGAATCTCGCTGCTCACCTACTGGTTCATGCGGGAGACCTCGAGCGGGTCGGCCATCGATGCCGATGCCGCCGCCGATATCTCGCTGACCAAGACGGATGCGCCAGTCGCCGAGCCGGACCGTGACCTCGCAGCCGTGCGGCCCTGATCGCCCATTCGCACACGCCGGTCATCCGCTATGGGAGGATCGGCGTGTGCGGCTTGCGGTGGTCGAAGATGATGACGGCGTAGGCGACGCGCTGGTCGAAGCCCTCAACGCCCGCGGTTATCAGGCCGAACGTAAGCGCCGCGGCGCCGATCTGCTCACCGCCCACCGCGGTTACGACGCGGTCATCCTGGACCTCGGACTGCCCGACGGCGATGGTCTGCATGTGCTGCGCCAACTGCGCGAGGTGAGTTCGGTGCCAGTGCTGATCCTGACCGCGCGCAGCGACGAACGCTCGATTGTGCGCGGGCTGCGCGGCGGTGCCGACGACTATCTGGTGAAGCCGCCGCGGATCGCGGAATTGATGGCCCGGCTGGAGAATGTCGTGCGGCGCGCGGCGGCCGGATCGCAACCGGAGCGGGCCGAGGTGGTCACCGGGGATGTGCGGGTCGATCTCGCGGCCCGGGTGGTCGAGGTCGCCGGTCAGCCGATCGCCTTGACCCAGAAGGAATTCGAGTTGGTCGAGGCATTGGTGGAGCGGCCCGGGGCCGCGGTCAGCCGCCAGCAACTGATGGATCGGATCTGGGGCGACGCATTCGTCGCGGTTTCGCGTTCGCTGGACGTTCACATGACCGGACTGCGTGCGAAATTGGACCGACCTGGGCTGATCACCACCATTCGCGGCTACGGTTACCGCTGGGGTCAATGATCACATCGACCCGCGAGTCCAGGTTAGAGAAGCGGAGCCAGTATGCGCAGACGACTACTCGTCGCGCTGACGGTATTCGCGGCGATCGCGGTATTCGCCTTCGCGGTACCCCTGTCGCTGACCTTCGCGACCAGCCGGACCCAGGAATTCGTGGCCGATCGCTCTGGCGATGCCGACCGGTTCGCCGCCCTCGCCGATGCCGCGGTGGCCGAGGGGGACAGCCGGGCGCTGGCCGATGAGGTCGGCCGCTATCACGATCTGTATGCGGAGAACGTGCTGGTAGTCGATGCCCGCGGCGCCAGAGCGGTGAATGCGGGGGTGGATGTGGCGTCGGCTCCGGTCCAGGCCGCGGTTGCCGCCGCCCGCCGCAACCAGCGGCCGCAGCCGGTCGATCGACTGACACCGTGGAGTGGGCCGACGGTGCTGATCGCCCGGCCCGTCGGCACCGGGGTGCAGGTCAACGGTGCGGTGGTGATCGAGGCCTCTACCGCGCGCGCCCGCCGCGATATCGCCCGCGCGTGGACGGTGATCGCGGTCGGGGCGGTGCTGATGATGGTGGTGTTCACCATGCTGGCGCTGAGCCTGGGGCGCTGGGTGCTGCGCCCGCTGGCGGCGTTGTCGCAGGCGGTCGCCGAGTTGACCGCGACCCTGCCCAAGCCGCGCGCCCAGGCCGCCGCGCACGTGTCCATCGCCCGGCATCACGGCGGGCCGCCGGAGATGCGCGCGGTCGCGGAATCCTTCGATGCCATGGCGCTCGCCGTCGCCGATTCGGCGGACGCGCAACGCCAGCTGGTCGCCGATACCGCACATGCCATGCGAAATCCGCTTGCCGCCTTGACGATTCGTCTCGACTCCCTGGAATATGCGATCCCGCAGAGCGCGGTGGCGACCTTCCGCAGTGCGGGTGCCGAGGTCGACCGGCTGACCGCGCTGCTCGATGGTTTGCTGAGTCTGGCGGTCGCCGAGACGCCCGCCGCCTTCGAGGCCGCGCGCACCCCCACCGCTACCGACAACCACTGCGACGCGGTACAGGTGGTCGCGGACCGGGTCGACGCCTGGTACTCCGCATACGAGAATGCCGGACAGGAATTGTCCGCGGCGCCCGTGGTGCCGGAGGCCGATACGGCGGTCTCCGGCGATGTGCTCGCCCAGATTCTCGATGTGCCGCTGAGCAATTCGTGCAGCTACGCCGGATCCGGCGCGCAGACCGTCATGGTGGTCGATACCGAACCGGGTTGGATCACGGTGACCGTGCGGGATAATGGCGCCGGTGTCGAACCCGCGGAGATCGATAAACTGACCACCCGCTTCTTCCGTGGCTCCGGCGCCGCCTCCGGCGGTTCCGGCCTCGGCCTCCCGATCGCCGCGGCGCTGGCCCAGGCGCGCGGCGGCACGCTGAGCGTGCGACCGGTCCAACCGCACGGACTCGCCATCCAGATCCGCCTGCCGCAGGCGATGCGGACGTGATCACACGGCGGACGTTCTTGGCGCTCACCGCCACTGGTATCGCGGCCGGTGCCGTCGGATGTGGCGGGGATGTGGCAACGGTGCGGCTGGCCTCCGGTGAGGTCGGCGGCTTCTATCACGCATTCGCGCGGCTGCTCGCGGCCGTCGCCGCGGAGGCGGGGACGGTGCGGATCGAGCCGGTGCCGACAACCGGGTCGCAGGAGAATCTGGCAATGCTGACCAGCGGACGGGTGGATGCCGCATTGGCACTCGCTGATTCGGTACAGGGTGAGCGTCAGCCGGTCGTGGCGCTGGGCCGGGTGTACGAGAACTATCTGCAACTGGCCGTGCGGTCCGAAGGCGCGATCCAGCGGGTCACCGATCTGCGGGGCACCCGGATCAACCTCGGCGCCGCGGGATCCGGCGCCGCGGTCACCGGGGAGCGGCTGCTGTGGGCCGCGGGCGTGAATCCCGGTGTGGACGTGGATATTTCGCATCGACCGTTGCGGGATGCGGTGGCGGGCGTGGAATCCGGTGAGCTGGATGCGTTGCTGTGGGCCGGTGGTGTACCCACCGATGTGCTCGACGTACCGCAACGGCTGCGGCTCATCGAACTCGGTGAGCTGGCGGCGCCGATGCGGGAACGGTTCGGGCATCTGTACGACCTGGTCGAGATTCCCGCCGACGCCTATGACGGCGGCGCGGCGATCCGGACGGTCGGCGTCGCGAATCTGCTGCTCGCCGCCCCGACCATGTCGGACGCCGCGGCGGGAGCGATCGTCGAACTGCTGGTCTCCCGGGCGGATGCGCTGGTACCGGCCGAGGCGGCGGGCACCCAGTTCCTGGATACCCGATCACTCATCGGAACCGATTCCGTCCCTCTGCACCCGGGTGCGGCCGCTGTCTACCGACGACGGCACGGCTGATCCCCGGTCAGGAACGGACCAGGCGGGCGATGGCGTCGGTGGCCTCTTTGATCTTGGCGTCGGCCTCCGGGCCGCCGGTGACCGCCGCGTCCACCACGCAGTGACTGATGTGGTCCTCCAGCAGACCCATCGCTACGGCTTGCAGTGCCTTTGTCATCGCGGAGACCTGGGTGAGGATATCGATGCAGTACTTCTCCTCCTCGACCATGCGCTGCAGGCCGCGGGCCTGGCCCTCGATCCGGCGCAGGCGCTTGAGGTAGTCGTCCTTGGCGGTGATGTAGCCGTGCGAGGCATGGTCGTGCGCGGCGTGGTCATGGGTGGTCACGCCCTCGGCCGCGGTGTCGTCGCCCGGCGCGGGCGTGGTGTCATGGTGCGACGGGGTGGGTGTCACCGACTGTCTCCTCGCTGCTCGCCGGATCTCCGGCCGGACCTGGATTAATACCCCCCTAGGGTACAGTGCGGTGGGGGAATTGTCAGGTCGGTGTGCGCTCGGTCGCGTCGGTCGGTGGCGTTCGGGTCCGATGTTTGCGCCGCTGCGGGCCAGCGCGATGCCGCCGATCATCGGCACCCCGCCGATCAGCTGCACTGGCGCGACGGATTCGGCCAGCGGCAGCCACGTCAACACCACCGATGACCAGCGCGGCGCCGCTGAGTGCGACCGCCGCGGCGAGCAAGGTTGCGCCGGATGGCTGCCGCCCGCGCACCGCCCAGTTCCAGGCGATCGCGACGATCGGCGCGAGGAATTGGATCATCAACGTCACGCCGACCTGAAAATAGGGCGGCGACAAGAAGGAGGTGGCCTGCGCCCCGGCCGCCGCGATCACGCCGAACGCACCGAGCGCACGTGGCGCATGCCGTCATGGACGAAGGTCCAGTTGGCCGGATCCGGACCCGTCTGGCCGAGCGACGGGGGCTGGCGAGAGAATCGGTGCATGAGTTTGGATCTTCGGCCCGCGCTCGCCGTGATCGGCGGTAGTGGCTTCTATGATTTCTTCGATAACGAGGCGACCACCGTCGAGGTCGATACGCCCTACGGCAAGCCGAGTGCGCCCATCGCTGTCGGTGAGGTGGAGGGCCGCCCGGTGGCCTTCCTGCCCCGGCACGGCAAGCAGCACGAATTCGCGCCGCATACGCTGCCGTACCAGGCCAATATGTGGGCGCTGCGCTCGATCGGGGTGCGGCGGATCTTCGCGCCGTGCGCGGTCGGCAGCCTGCGCGCGGACTGGGGGCCGGGCACCGTAGCGGTGCCGGATCAGCTGGTCGACCGGACCTCCGGCCGTGCGCAGACCTACTTCGACGGCGGTGGTGTGCACGTCTCCTTCGCCGATCCGTATTGCGACGAACTGCGTTCCGCGGCAACGAAATCCGCGACCGACGCGCTGCCGGTGAAAGCCTCGGGGACCATGGTCGTGGTGCAGGGCCCACGCTTCTCCACCCGGGCCGAGAGCCGCTGGTTCGCCGCACAGGGCTGGGAACTGGTCAATATGACCGGGCATCCGGAGGCGGTGCTCGCTCGTGAGCTCGAAATGTGCTACGCCGCAGTCGCGTTGGTGACCGACCTGGATGCCGGTCTGGAGGAGGGCGACGGCGTGCACGCGGTCGACGTCTTCGCCGAATTCAAGAAGAACCTCGGCCCGTTCAAGGAGTTGATCCGGCGTTCGGTTTCGGCGGTCACCGGAACCGACACCTGCGACCGCTGCCGGGTGCACGCGGGAGTGTCGCTGCCGTTCGAACTACCGTGAGAAATGATGCTGGCTGTACCGAGTGACCGACAGGTACGGAAATACCCTTAGTCAGATTGGGTTCGGAGCCGAACGCGGGGTGTGGATGCGATGAGAGTGCTGGTCACCGGGGCAGCCGGGTTCATCGGGGCGCGGTTGCGGCGGGCGTTGGCCGCGGCCGGGCACGAAGTGGTCGGGATCGATGTGCTGTACGAAGCGGTGCACGGGCCGGATGCGCAAGTGCCCGAAGGGGTTTCGCGGGTAGATGTGCGCGATGCCGATGCGCTCGAACCGTTGCTGCGCGGTATCGATACCGTATGCCATCTCGCGGCGGTGACCTCCGCGCCCGAATCGGCGATGTTCGCCGCGCACAATGATGTGGGCACCGCGGTACTGCTCGACGTAATGGGACGGGCGAAGGTTCGTCATCTGGTGCTCGCCTCGTCCATCGTGGTGTACGGCGAGGGGCGCTATCGCGGAATGAACAGCGGGCCGTTCTATCCGGGGCTGCGGCGGCGGGCCGATCTGGATCGCGGCATGTTCGACCACCTGTCCCCGCGCACCGGAGAATTGCTCACCTGGGAGCCGCTCAACGAGGATGCGCCGCTGCGCCCGCGCGGATTCTACGGGGCGAGCAAGATGGCGCAGGAAAACTATGCGCTCGCTTGGGGTTTGGCGACCAGTGCGGCCGTTACGGCGCTGCGGTACCACAATGGCTACGGCGCGGGTGCCCGCTCCGGATTCATCGGAAAGTTCCTCGCCGCACTCGATCAGGGAAGACCGCCCCTGGTGGACGAGGACGGCGGACAGGTCCGCGACATCGTGCATGTTGACGACATCGTGGCCGCCACCGTAGCCGCCGTCGACCGACGCCTCCCCGGCTTCGTACCCTTGAACATCGCCTCCGGCCACCCGATCACCATGTGGGAGGTCGCTTCGATCATGGCCAAATCCCGTGGCGGCCCCGACCCGGTGGTAACCGGCCGCTACCTGCTGGCCGATGCCCGCCACATCGTCGGCGACCCCGAACGAGCCAGGCGCGCACTGGGTTTCACCGCCCACATCCCACCCACCCAGGGCCTGGCCGAACTCGCCGCCCCCGCAGTGGAGACCACCACACCCCGTCCGGAATCCGCGCCACTACATGTGCGGGTCGCGCCGGACACGCCTGGGCCACAACGCCCCGAGTCGCATCCCGCCGCACCGATCACGAAGGCCACGGACCTGCGCCGGAACCCACCCGTCACGAATGCGAATGTTGCGGTCCCGCGCCCGAATGCGCCCGCACCAATCGCGAGTGTCGCGCAGCCGCGCCGGAACGTGCCCGTCCCGAACGCTGTCGAGCCGCGCCCGAATGCGCCCGTCACGAATGCGAATGTTGCGGTCCCGTGCCTGAATTCGCCCGTTGCGAATGCGAACGTCGCGGTCCCGCGCCCCAACGCGCCTGTGCTGGACGCGAATGCCGCAGTCTCGCGCACGAGCGAGCCCGCCCCGAACGTGAACGCTTCGGTCCCGCGCCCGAATGCGCCTGTCACGAATGCGAATGTTGGGGTCCCGCGCCCGAATGCGCCTGTCACGAATGCGAATGTTGCGGTCCCGCGCCCGAATGCGCCTGTCACGAATGCGAACGTCGCGGTCCCGCGCCCCAACGCGCCTGTGCTGGACGCGAATGCCGCAGTCTCGCGCACGAGCGAGCGCGCCCCGAACGTGAAAACTGTTGCGCCCAGACCGGAGTCAGTGTCACCTGAGGTTGCCTCACTGAACATGAACGCTGTCGCCCCAACCGCTGAGCCGGGCTGCCCCGAGACCGGAGACCGCCACGCCACGGCCGACGGCGCCGCAGGCGAGTGAGTCGGCGCTCCTAGGTCGAACGCACGCACCGAAGCCGGAAGCCGCAGCAGCCTAGGCGGCGCGGCCGGGCGGGAATCCCGTGCACCGGCGCCGAGTGGTCCGTTGGTGTCGGACGCGGTGGCGGCGGTGCCGTGGGCGAGTCGATGCCACAGGCCTGCAGCGCCCTGGTGGCGTTGCCAGTCGGGTTCGCTCGACGTATCCGGTCGGCACCGTATTCGCTAGGCGCAAGCCGAGGTTGGGTAGTGGTTCGGCTACTGTGCCGGGGACGTGAAGGCGTCGGCATGGGTGCGCGCCCATTGTTCGAAGGTGCGCGGTTCTCGGCCGGTTACCTCTCGCACCGTGGGGTGTATCTGGGATTCGTCCAAGGTGCCGTCGACGAAGAAGCTCCAGAATGCATCGACGTAGTTCTTTGGCATGGTCGCTTCGAGTTCGGCGCGCGTCTGCTCGTTGGTCAAACCCGCGCAGACCAGCGGTCGGTCGAGTACCTCGGCGAGCACGGCGACCTGGTCGGCGGGCACCAGGGCTCGGGCGCCGGTCAGCTCGAGGATCCGGCCCGCGAGTTCACCGCCGGTCAGGGCGACCGCCGCGACGGCCGCGATATCGGCGGGATCGATGGCAGCGACGGGTACGTCGGGGAACTGGGCGCGGATCACATCACCCTGTGCGAGCTGCGGCAACCAGCGCAGCGCATTCGACATGAACGAGCGTGGGCGCAGGAACGTCCAGGCCAGACCGGATTCGCGCACGTCCCGCTCGGCCTGTGTCATATACGCGGAGACTGCGTTGTTCATATCCGCCAGCGCCGCCGAACCGCCGGAGAGCAGGACAATGTGCTGTACCCCTGCCTTTTTCGCGCGCGCGAGCAGGTCCGGAGTGTCCGCATAGCCCGGCAGCAGGAACATCCCGGTGACCGCGTCCAGGGCCTCGGTCAGGCTCTCCGGCCGATTCAGATCGCCCGTCACCGCCTCGACACCGGCGGGCAGCTGTGCGCGAGCGGGATCGCGGACCAGCGCGCGCACGGCATTACCCGAATTGCTGAGCGCCGCAACTAGTTCCGTGCCGATATTGCCCGTCGCGCCGGTTACCAGGATCATGTTCGCTCCTCCGTGTCGTACTGAGTTCGGTCGACGAATCTACTCGTCCCATCATGCGAAATCGCCGTATCGGCGTCTCCCCATCCCAGGTAAATATGCCGTCGGCCGATGGCGACCGAATCGAGATCGCTGCGCCTGCTTCGACCGTACCGGCGGCCCGCGGCGTTAGGCTCGCGCAGTGGAAACTCCGCTACGGCTAGAGGTCATTGTGGCCAGCACGCGCCCGGAGCGATTCGCTCCCGTGGTCGCCGACTGGTTCCTGCGCACGGTCCGGGCGAGCCCCGAATTCGATACCGGCGTTATCGATCTCATGACCACCCCGCTACCGACGGATCTGGTCTCGACCGCCGAGGTGACGGCCTACCGCCAGCGCTTGGCCGCGGCCGACGCCTTCGTCGCGATCACCTCCGAGTACAACCACGGCTATCCGGCCTCCCTGAAAACCGCCTTCGACAACGCGAAACACGAATGGCGCGCCAAGCCCATCGGATTTGTCTCCTACGGCGGCCTCTCCGGCGGCCTGCGCGCCGTCGAACAACTGCGCCAGGTGGTCGCCGAAATCCACATGGTCTCCATCCGCGAAACCGTCAGCTTCCACCAGGCCAAGAAGCAATTCGACCGAGCAGGCAACACTCACGACGGCGCCGCCATAGACGCCGCCCAACGCCTCATCGGCCAACTAGCCTGGTGGGCAAGAACTCTCCGCGAAGCCCGCACCACCAACCCCTACCCCGGCTGAATACCGCACACCCTTGCCCGGTTGGCACGAAGTGTGCGGCTGCGCTTCCGGCAACGGCGCTACTGCGGGCTGCCCGCCATTGCTCGGCGGCCGCGGGGGTGGCCGATGTAGGTGGCCTCGCGCGGAATGGAGACCAGCGTCAGGTCGACCTGGGCAGTGCCGGTGCGCAGCACGACATGGTTGCCGATGGCGCCGGGCTGGTGGATCGACAGGTCCGGGCGGGTGGCGGGCCAGCCCATCGGGTCGCCGGTTACGTAGATCGTGGTGACACCGGCGTGCGGCGCGGGAGCCAGCACACCATCGACCACGGTCGCGGTGAATCCGGCATCGGACTGATGTGTTTCGACCGCGATCTGCAGCCGTTCGGGATTCCCGATGGTGGTCACCAGGTTCTCCCAGGCGTGCGCCCGATCGGTGCGGATCAGGATGCGCTCGCCGACGGCCAGTGCGCGGAACACCAACTGCTGAGCCAGATACAGCTCACCGGCCAGGTAGACCGTCGAGATGCCGGTACCGACGATGCGGACCGCGACGCCCTGCCTCTCATCATCGGAGCCGATGAGCTGACCGCAGCCCGAGGACGGCAGGTGCAGTGCACCGATCACATCGATCGGATACTCGGTCACCGGAACGGCATTGTCGAGATCCGGAATGGCCAGTGGCAGATGAGCGAGCAGTCCGTCGCGCTGCCGCCCGTTCATCGAGATCAGACCCCTGAGCTTGGTGCGCTCCGGCAGCTCGCGCGCGGTCAACCGCCAGGCCGCCCCGATGCTCACCGATTCGGCCGAACTACCGGGACGCAGCCGCACCGCGACCGTGGTGCCGCGCGACGGCGCGACCCACAGCTGCGAGAGCAGATCCGAGCCGAGCCGCTTCGGGTCGACGGCGCCGCCGATATTCACGCTGTTGCCGATCTCGGCGTAGCGCCAGCGGTGGGTGAGCGTGCGCGGGTCGAAGCCCTGCGTGACCTGCAGGACCGCCTTGCGGATCTCCGGTGCGGTCAGAATGCGGGCGCTGCAGTCGGCGTCCTCGAGGGTGCGCATAATGCGTTGTGTCGCAATGGTTACCGCGCGCGAGGCGCCATCGGCGCCACCGCCGCGCCGGGCCGCGGCCTCCGGGCACGCGATCGCGTCGAAGCTGATCGCGAGCCAGACATTGCGGTGCGCGGTGGCGGGCAGCGGGCCGAGCAGCGATTCGTAGATCTTGCCCGCCGGTGTACCGGAGCGGCTGCGGTGACCGTGGCTGATGATGTCGATGCCGCTGAGCAGAATGTCGTGCTGGTTCAGGCATTTGGCCAGTTCGGGCAGCGGCAGCAGATGCGAGGCGTGCACGGTGGTGCGGGCGATCCGGGTCAGCCCGCCCTTGGGGGCCAGCACCTCGACCACCGTGACGACCCGGGTGCCGTCCCAGTACAACCCGAGCGAGCGTCCGTCGGGGCCGCGGAAGTCGACGGTGTCGCCGATCTGGTAGTCGCCGTGGGTCAGGTAGCGCCACCAGGTCGCGATCCAGTCCAAGATGGTGCGCTTCGCGATCGGGATCAGCGGCAGCCCTCCCACAACCACCGCGACGCCCAACGCGGGCCAGCCGCCCAGTCCGGCGAACAAGGCGAGCAATCCGGCCGCGAGTCCGATCACCTGCGCCAGCAGCAGGTTCCGCAGCGAGATGCGCCCGAGCAGCGGGCGTGGTCCCGCCCCGGCTTGTTCGGCCATCGTCATCCCCCAAGTACCCGGTATCGGCCGTTTCGGATCGGCCGAACTGAACAATAGTCCTCGGGAACTGTACTGTGTTCCGCGAACGCGAGCATTGTTCGGGGAGGGAAACATGCCTTCAAAACCCACTACACGCTGGCAGGTGAGCGGCTACCGCTTCCTGGTCCGGCGGATGGAACACGCACTGGTCCGCCGGGACGTGCGAATGTTGCACGATCCGATGCGCTCCCAGTCCCGCGCCTACGCGGCCGGGCTGATCATGGCGATTGTGGTGCTGGCCGGTTGCGGTGTGCTCGCACTGCTGCGCCCGCAGGACAAGATCGGCAGCAGCAAAATTCTGATCGGCAAGGAATCCGGCGCGGTTTATGTGGTGATCAACGATGTGGTGCATCCGACGCTGAACCTCGCATCGGCCCGGCTGGCCGCGGGTTCGCCGGAAAAGGCCGTCATCGTCAAGGAATCCGAGATCGGCAAGAAGGCGCGCGGACAGCTGATCGGCATCCCCGGCGCACCCTCCTCGCTGCGCTTCGACAAGGACGGCAAGGGTCGGATCTGGACCGTGTGCGACCAGCTGAAGGTCGACGGCAGTAAGGATTTCACCACTTCGGTGCTGGCCGGTGAGCCCTCGCTCGGCGAGAAGGCCTCGGTCATGGGCAGGGACCGGGCGCTGCTGGTGCAGGGCAAGGACGCGACGTACCTGGTGTACGACAACAAGCGCGCCCGCGTGGACCTCAAGGACCGCGCCGTCACCGACGCGCTGAAGATCACCGGCGCAACGGCCCGGCCGATCGGTGAGGGCCTGCTCAACACCATTCCCGAAGTGCTGGCGATCACGCCGCCCAAGATCGACAACCCGGGCGGTTCGGTCAGCTACTCGGTCGGCAACCACCGGATCGGCGATGTGGTACACGTGCCGGCGCAACCCAATACGGAATACGTTGTGCTGCAGGACGGTCTGCAGCAGATCTCGGCGGTGACCGCCGAGATCATCCGTAACCGGTATCGCTCGACATCGAGCAATGACGTCGTCGACCAGACGGACAAGACCTACGCGTCGGTGGCGAACACACTGCAGGTCAGCACGTATCCGCAGACCGTGCCGTCCATCATCGACTACAAGGACCAGCCGATCAGCTGCCTGTCCTGGAAGCCGCTGGCCGCTGCCGCGGACAACAAGGACGGCGGCAATCGCGCCGAGCTTTCGGTGCTGACCGGTGTGGCACTGCCGATTCCGGATAAGGCCAAACTGGTGCCGCTGGCCCAGGCGGACGGTTCCGGCCCCAATGCCGACTCGGTCTACATTGCGCCGGGCACCGGGGCATTCGTCCAGACCACCGGCATCGAACCGGACAGCCGCCGCAAGGACAGCAAGTTCTACATCGCCGACACCGGTGTCCGCTACGGCGTCAAGGATGCCGATGCCGAGAAGGCACTCGGCATGGATACCGATTCGGGCACGAAGGCCGAACCGGCACCGTGGCCGATCATCGGCCTGCTCGCGGCCGGTCCCAGCCTGGCCCGCGCGGACGCCATGGTCGCCCATGACGGTATCGCCGCGGACCCGTCACCGTCGAAATCGCCTGTCGCCTCGGCAAATTGAGCGACTAGTCGGAACTGTCCCGCATCGCGGCCGCACGCAATTCGGCGACTTCGGCTCGCAGCGAGCGGATTTCGTCGATCAGCACGGTGATCTCCCGGTCGGTGCGGTCGGCGGTCACCTCGACGTTCCGCAGCTGTTCCATTACCCAGCTGGTCGTGGTGCCGATGGCGAAGCTGATCAGGCCGATGCCGAGGGTCATCAGGATCAGCGCGATCAGGCGGCCGTGCACGGTCACCGGATACACATCGCCGTAGCCGACGGTGGTCACCGACACCATCGACCACCACAGCGCGTCACCGAAGTTGTGAATCTTGCTGTCGGGCGCGCCGTATTCGGCATCGAAGAACGCCAGACTGCACAGCACCAGCGTCAATGCCGAACTGGTGCCGACGAATATCGCCAGCCGAGCGCGGGTCACCCGATTGCGGTTGAGCGTGTCGAGCACCAGCAGGGCGGCCCGCAGCAGCCGCACCGGCCGGAACGGCGGCAACAATACGATCAGCAGTTCCAGCGGATGGGTGCGCACGAACCGCCAGCGATCGGTCGACAGCCACATCCGGATGCCGAAGTCCGCGGCGAATACCGCCCAGATCAGGATGTCGACCCGTTCGAGCCAGGCATCCAATCGCGGTGAGGCACCGGTATCCAGCACATGCCAGGCGTAGACGCCGATGAACAGCACGGCCAGCACCACCATCGGGATACCGGTCGCGTGTTCCCAGACTTGTCTACGGCTCGGTTGTCCGTCGTCGTGTTCTGCTGCGCGCGTCAGGACCATGGGAACTACCTGTATCGATCGGGTGCGACACCCTATGTACCGCCGTTTGCCACGATGACGCTACATATCGTCGGACTTGACCCCGAACCGGCGTCGGATCGGGAACGAGGCGAGGTAGCCGAGAACCAGTGCGGCGCCGATGATCCCGGTACCGATCAGCGCGACATTGCGGGCCCGGTTGTCCGCTGGCGGCGCCGGTGCGGACACCGCCAGCTGGGCGCTTCTGGCCGGGCTCGACCGTTTGGGCGGCAGCGGCGCACTGCTCACCTCATCGGTCAGCGCCGCGACCGGATCGACCGCGCCGTAACCGATGTACGGACTCCACCCCTCCGCGGGCGCGTGCGCGGTGGCCTGCATCCGCTTGATCACGTCCAGCGCGCTCAGCTCCGGAAAGCGGGCACGCACGAGCGCGACCACACCGGAGACCAGTGGCGTCGCGAAGCTGGTGCCGCTCATCGCCTGTTGCTGCCCTTGCTGATTCACCGTGCCGGTTGCGGTGCCGGTCCCGCGCGGGTCGAGCGAGACCATATTCTCGCCCGGCGCGGCCACACTCACCCACGGGCCGGGCACGGTGAACTTCGACGGCGCGCCGTTGGAATCGATCGAGCCGACGGAGAGCACATAGTCGTCCCAGCGCGCCGGGCTCACATTGACCTTGACATTGCTCCACGGATCGGCGGACGGATTGAGCGGATCGATGATCTGCTGTTCGGTCTTGCAGGATCCGTCCTGGTTACCGGCGGCGACGACCACGACCACGTTCTTCTCCAGCGTCGCGTATCGCACTGCCGCACCGATGGATCCGTCGACGTCATTGGACGAGCCGCACCACACCTCGGAGATATTGATGACGCTGACGTTCGCATCGGCCGCGCGCCGGATCGCCGAGGCCATGGTGGCCAGATTGCCGTAGCCCTCGGGCAGGTCGTCGGGATTGCGCTCCCGGGCCCGGCCCTCCTTCTGATACATCTTGCTGGTCTGCCGGATCGTCATGATGCGCGCTTCCGGCGCGACACCCGAGAACCCCTGACCGTCCACCTTCGACGCGGCGATCAGGCCCGCGACGAAAGTGCCGTGCCCGTCGCAATCCTCGGTGCCATCGCCCGAATTCGCCACGAAGTCGCCACCGGCGATGAGTCCGGGCAATCGGGGATGGCGTGCCACGCCGGTGTCGATGACCGCGATGGTCTGGCCCTCGCCCTTGGAGAACCGCCATGCGCTGTCCAGATCGAGTGAGCGCTGCGCGGTGGGGATCGTCGCGCCCTCACCGCCGGATACGGTGTTCGAACAATCGGAATTCGCTGGCCGCTCGGTCTTTTCGGGCGGCGCCGCCGGATCACCGGCGGGCAGCAGACCCGGGTTCACCGTCGGCGGGTGATCGGCGGACGCGGCGCCGGCGCCGAGCCCCAGCGACGCGCTCATGCCCAACGCCGCGACCGCAGCCGCGACGCGCAAATGCCGGTTCACAGCCCGCGAACGAGTGAGTAGAGCGAGGCCACCCAGAAAACCAGCGGCAGCACGGCGGCCACGAACGCGTACTCCAGCAGTTCCACGCCACGGCGCATCGGCGGTGTCGCGGACTGGTTCGGAATGATGATGCCGAGAATCAGCGCGGCGATCAGCACGACCATCGCCGCCCCGAAGACGGCCAGCGGCTGCTCCATACCGATGGCCACGCCGACCATCATGATCAGCACGATCGATGCGCCGCCCGCGATCAGCACCACGGCCTGCTCCGCGCCCGCGTAGGTGCGACTGCGGAACATCAGCACCACCGCGGTCACCAGCGCAAGTGCGATACCGGGCCAATACGGATCGTCCGCACCGGGATCGGTGGCTGCCAGCGCACCCGCCACCGAGAGCAGCGTGGTAGCCGCGACCAGTCCGGCCAGGTACATCCGGGCCCGCTCCGATTTCGTCCGCAGCACATCCATGGTCGGCAGCGCGCGGTGATCGTCCGGATCGTCTTCGGTCGGATCGATCGGGGTGCCCGGGGACGGCACCGGCGGCAGCGGCAGGCTTGCCAGCAGCATCGAAACCCGCGGTGCGAGTGAAAGACCCGCGAGGCCGAGCGCGGCGACGGCCGCGCCGATGGCCTTCTCCGGCTGGTCGGTCAGCACCCCGACCAGCCCGGACGGTACGGCGTACACCGCGAGCGTGGCAGCGCCGATGAACAGCGCGAGCCCGACGCCGGTGACCCGCCACGCGAGAATCGCGGTGGCACCGACCAATACCGAGCCGAGTAGCAGATGCGCCCAGCCGTAATCGTCTGGCACATAGAGCATTCCGGCGGTGAACGCGGCGGGCAGCGCACAGCCGCCGAGCACCAGCGCGGTCGAGGTGTCGCCGTACATTCTGCTGAGCACCATGCCCGCGACCACGAGCAGAATCGCCACGGCTAGCGCGAGCGAACCGCTCACCCAGCCCGGCAGCGCATCCTTGGACAGCAGCAGACCGAGGCAGCCCACGATCATGGTGAGCGCGGCGAGCACCGAACCGGTGATCCGCGCGACCTTCGGTGTCCAGCTGCGATAGTGATCGGCATCGGCGATCGCGACGTTGTACATGATGTCGTCGAACAGCGGCGTCGGCGCGATGTGCGAAGCGCTTTCCAGCATCAGCAATTCGCCGTCGCGCACACCGTGCTCGCCCAGACTCAGCGAATTGGAGAACGGAGGATGGCCGATTCGGGCGAGCACCCATTCCGCGGGCTCGAAGCGCTCGCCCTCATTGTCGAAGTCATTGGTGCGGCTGTGTTGAGCGACCATATCGACGACACTCGGAATCACCAGCGCGACCGGCACATCGACCGGAATCGCCATATCCACCTGGGTGTGCTTCGCGAGAATCGTGACCCGCGCGAGGTCGGGTGCACGGACGATGCCGCGCGAGGATTCTTCGTCGATGTGGTCAAGTCGCGCGTGCGTCAAGCTTCCCCCAACTCGGTCTCTACCTCGTATTTCCGCGTCCCGTGAGCGAGGGGGCCGAGCTTGCGAACCCACCGTTCGGGCAGCAGAATGCTGGTCGAACTGTACGACATGTCAGCGGTGGCCTCTACACTGAGGCCGAAAAAGTGCAGCTTGCGAAGAGGGGGATCTCGTTCGATGAGTACCGTCCGGTTCCAGCGGCGTGCGCGTCGCGAGATGCCGCGCTCGCCCGGTGGCGAGGTCACGCTGCAGCCGCCGCCCGAAATCCCAAGGGTGACACCGGGCAGCCTGGTTTCGAAGCTGATGCCGGTCGTCATGGTCGTCGGCATGGTCGGCATGATGGCGCTGCTGTTCACTCAGGGCGGCAGCATCGCATCGAATCCGATGAGCATGATGTTCCCGATGATGATGGTCGTCTCCATGGTCGGCATGTTCGCCGGTCAGGGCGGCGGCAAGGGACAGAAGGCAGCCGAGGCGAACGAGGACCGCAAGGACTATCTGCGCTATCTCGACCAGGTCCGCAAGGATGTCGACCAGACCGCCGCCCAGCAGCGCGCCTCGGTCGAGTGGAGTCACCCGGAACCGGCCCTGATCTGGATGCTGGCGGGGACTTCCCGCATGTGGGAACGTCGGGCCGGGGACAAGGACTTCTGCCACGCCCGGATCGGCATCGGCGGACAGCGCCTGGCCACCCGTCTGGTCGCGCCGGAGACCGGTCCGGTCGAGGAATTGGAGCCGATCGCGGCGGTTTCGCTGCGCCGCTTCGTGCGCGCGCACTCCACGGTTCCGGATCTGCCGACCGCGATCGCGGTCAAGGGCTTCGCGACCATCGCACTCGACGGTGACCGTGCCGAGGCCCGCGATATGACCCGCGCAATGCTGTTGCAGCTGTGCATGTTCCAGGCGCCGGACCAGGTGCTCATCGCCATCGTCTGCGGCCCGGACACCGCCCGCGAATGGGCGTGGACCAAGTGGCTGCCGCACACCCAGCATCCGGACGCGCAGGACGGCATCGGCACCCAGCGCATGTTCTACGGCTCGATCCGCGAGGCCACCGCCGGCCTGCATCCGTTGCTGGCCAACCGTGTTCGCTACTCCCGCAACCAGCCCGCCAATGCCAACCTGGTGCATATCGTCATTGTCGTCGATGGCGGCCTGCTGGAGGCCGAAGAAGACCAACTTCGGGAATCCGGCTATGAGGGCGTCACCATTATCGACTTGTGCGGTTACGCACCGCGTTTGGCGGTTTCCCGCGGCATCAAGATGGTCGTCGAGAATGGTGAATGCGTCGGTCGCGGCGCCACCGGCAATCAGGAGCGGTTCGCGCTCATCGACCGGATCAGCCCGCAACAGGCCCAGCAGGTCGCGCGCCGCCTCGCCCCGTATCGCGCCGCGACCCAGCGCAGCAGCGATGTCGAACACGATGACGCCGAAGTGATCTCGACCTGGACCCAGCTGATGAAGCTCGGCGATATCGGTACGTTCAATCCCGAACACGCCTGGCGCCCGCGCTACGGCCGTGAGCGGCTGCGCGTGCCCTTCGGTGTCGGCGCGGACGGTGCGCCCATCGAACTCGATATCAAGGAAGCCGCCGAGAGCGGTATGGGCCCGCACGGATTGTGCATCGGCGCAACCGGTTCCGGTAAGTCGGAATTCCTCCGCACCCTGGTGCTCAGTCTCTTGGCCACGCACTCACCGGACCAGTTGAACCTGGTGCTCGTCGACTTCAAGGGTGGTGCGACCTTCCTCGGTCTGGATGGTGTGCCGCACGTCGCGGCCGTCATTACCAACCTCGAAGAGGAAGCCGACCTCGTCGACCGTATGCGTGACGCGCTGGCCGGTGAAATGAACCGCCGCCAGGAGGTGCTGCGCCAGGCGGGCAACTTCGCCAATGTCTCCGAATACGAGAAGGCCCGCGCCGCCGGTGCCGACCTCGACCCGCTGCCCGCACTGTTCGTGGTGCTCGATGAATTCTCCGAATTGCTCACCCAGCATCCGGATTTCGCCGAACTGTTCGTCATGATCGGCCGCCTCGGTCGCTCGCTGCACGTGCATCTGCTGCTCGCCTCGCAGCGCCTCGAAGAGGGCAAGCTGAAGGGCCTGGAGAGCCACCTCTCCTATCGCATCGGTCTGAAGACCTTCTCTGCCAATGAATCCCGCCAGGTCCTCGGCGTCCCCGACGCCTACAACCTGCCCGGCGTCCCCGGCGGCGGCTATCTCAAATCCGACTCCGGCGAGATCCAGCGCTTCCAGGCCGCCTACGTCTCCGGCCCCTACGTCGGCGGCGGCTCCCAGCGCGAGGTCACCCAGGCCGGTGTCGCGGGCGGCGAAATCGACATCAAGGCACGCCCTTTCACCGCCACCCATGTCGACTTCCGTGCCATCGACCGCGTCCCGCTGCCGTCCGAGCCGACGCACGATCCGGAACCGCAGTCCGAAGACGGCGAACAGATCTCCAACCTCAATATGCTGGCCTCCCGCATCCGCGGCCACGGCCGCCCGGCCCACGAGATCTGGCTCCCGCCCCTGGATGAGGCGCCCACCCTCGACCAGCTCATCCCGCGCAGCGTGCTCACCGGCGAATACTCCGCCGTCGCTACCCTGCGCGCCCCCATGGGCATCGTCGACCGCCCCTACGACCAGCGCCGCGACCCCTTCGTCGTCGACCTGTCGGGTTCACGAGGCAATGTCGCCGTCGTCGGCGGTCCGCAGTCGGGTAAGTCGACCGCCCTGCGCACCATGATCATGGCGCTTTCCCTCACCCACACCGCCGAACAGGTGCAGTTCTACTGCCTCGATTTCGGTGGTGGCACCCTGGCCAGCCTGGAAGGGCTGCCGCACGTGGGTTCGGTGGCCAGCCGCTTGGACGAGGACAAGGTCCGTCGCACCATCGCCGAAATGACCACTATCGTCCGCCAGCGCGAGGCCCGCTTCCGCCAGCTCGGCATCGAATCGATGACCGAATTCCGCCGCCTGCGCGCCATGGACCCAACCAGCAGCCCCGGCGCCACTGGCGCACACGAGGATCCGTTCGGCGACGTCTTCCTGGTGATCGACGGCTTCGGCTCCATCCGCCAGGACTTCGACCCCCTCGAACAGCCCATCATGAACCTCGCGGTCCAGGGCCTGTCCTACGGCGTGCACGTCGTCATCGCCCTGGCCCGCTGGGCCGAAGCCCGCCCCGCCCTCAAAGACCAGATCGGCACCCGCATCGAACTGCGCCTCGGCGACCCGATGGACTCCGACCTGGGCCGTAAGTTCGCATCACTGGTCCCGCAGGGCCGCCCCGGTCGCGGTATGACGCCGGAGTGCCTGCACATGTTGACAGGTCTGCCGCGCATCGATGGCAGTGCCGCCCAAGAGAATCTCGGCCAGGCCGTCGCGGACGCGGTGTCGACCATCGCTCGGCTCACCCCGGGACGTCCGGCTCCGGCGGCCAGGATGCTGCCCGAAATGTTGCCGCGCGAACAACTGCTGCAGCTGGCTGGCAACTGGCCTTCGCAGGTCGACCCGGAAGCCAAGTGCACGCGAATTCCGCTCGGCATCAACGAATCCGAGCTGGCACCGGTATACCTCGACTTCAACGAGAGCCCGCACTTCATCGTCATCGGTGATACCGAGAGCGGTAAGACGACCCTGCTGCGCTCGATCATCGAGGGCATTGCCGCCTCGAACACACCCGACCAGGCACGCTTCATCCTGGGTGACTATCGGCGCACCATGCTGGGACTGGTACCAGAGGGATATCTCGCCGGATACGGTTCCACCGCACCGCAATTCACCCAGAACATGGCCGATCTCGCCGCCTATGTGGCCCAGCGAACGCCGGGTGCCGATGTCACGCCGCAGCAGTTGCGCGAGCGCTCCTGGTGGCGTGGTCCGGAGCTGTACGTCATCGTCGACGACTACGATCTGGTCGCCTCCTCCAGCGGTAACCCGGTATCGGCGCTGTTGGAGCACCTTCCGCACGCCCGAGATCTCGGTTTCCATGTGATCATCGCGCGACGCTCCGGTGGTGCGAGTCGCGCACTGTACGAAGCGACGGTCGCGCGTATGAAGGATCTCGGTTCGGCCGCTCTGGTCATGAGCTGCAATAAGGACGAGGGCGTGTTGTTCGGTAACACCCGCCCGGGTATCAAACCGCCTGGGCGCGGTACCTACGTCACGCGCAATAGCGAGGGCCTGATTCAGCTGGCGTGGATGCCTCCGGCGGAATGATGCCAAGTGTCGATCTGGTGGTGACGGACACCCGCGTCTGGGCGCGCGGCCCGGCCACACATTGGGATGCGCCGCCGTCGGTCGTGCTCGGTAGCAATGGGGATCTCGTTGTCGGAGAGCCTCTTACACCGCCGACACAGGTGAGTTCCGCGGTCCAGTACGTCGGCGCGGACCGGATAGCCCTGCTGCCGCGTATTCCGGCCATTGTCGAAGCGATGACCGCGGTGGTCGGCACGGTGCTGCGGAACCTCGGTGTTCCGATTCCGTGCGAACAGGTCACCGTCGTGTGCCCGACCGAATGGGGCTTGCGACGACGCGCGGTCATCGACGATGCCCTGCGTCGCTTCGCCACCGATATCCTGTTCGAGGACATGGCAATACGTGCCGTGGTCGCCGATGCGGGTGCCGCGCGCAGCAGGCGCACGGTCGTGTTGGAGTTCGGGCCGCTCTCGACCACCGCCACCGCCGTTGTACGGAGCCACCAAGGCATTCACATCGAATCATGTGAACATGAACCGAATCTCGCGATATCCGATATTGCACCGGAGAGCAGTGGGTTCGACGAGCTGTCCGCACTCTTCGATCGTCTGCTCGGCGGTCGGCCCGCCGAGATGGTTCAGGCGGTAGGTGTTTCGGATCCGACGAAACTTGACCTCATCAGGTCGGTGGCGCAGCAGTTCTGCGGACCGAGCGTGGAACTGCGCACGATCGGGGGAGCTGATCTGGTGCGCGGATCGCGACCGGAGCCGGAATACCAACCCGGGATCACGCCATTGCCGACGACGGAATGGATGCAGCCGCTGCGGCAGCGGGCCGCGGCCATGCAGCCCTCCGGTCGCAATACCAAAATGTATGTGCTGGTTGCCGTTGCCGCGGTCGCGGTGGTTGCCGCGGCCGCCATCGGTGCCGTGTTCGCATTCGGTGGCTCGGAAGACAAACCCACCGCGTCTGGACCGAGCACATCTGTGCCTGCGGGTCCGACGTCGCAGTCGACCGGTGTGCGGCCAGCGCCGACGACCACGCCGAAGCCGGCATCGGAAACCGTTGGGCGCGTGGGCTTCCAGCTACCGGCCGGGTGGCGATTCGCGCAGGCACCTGACCCGAGCAAGCCTCGGGTCGATCTCGTCCCCTCGGACGGAACTCGGATGCGCATCACCGTGATCCAGACTTCAGTCGCCGCGGGCACCGGATACGAGCAGGTCGCGGCGAATCTCGACGCCCAGATGAAGCAGCGCCCGAGCGGCTCGGTCAGCGAGCTGAAGCGCGACGTCGTATTCGGCGGCAAATCCGGCCTGGCCTACACCGAACAGCCCGGCGACGGCTCAACGGTGAACTGGCATGTGTTGGTGGAGCACGGACTTCAGGTCAGCACGGGGTGCCAGTACATCGGCGACTGGCAGTCGCTCGCCCAGACCTGCGAGCAGTTCGCGGCATCCATCCAGACGACGCCGTAATTCTCTTCTCTCGGCGGGACATCGTGCCGTATCCATACCTGTTCCGGTGTCCCACACAAACATTCGTGCCCCCGGCAGTTCGCCGGGGGCACGAATGATCTGAGGGCGTATCTCAGAAGAGGCCAGCGAGGGCGGTGTCCGTGCCCTGAAGCTCGGAATTGCCCTTGTCGACGAGCTGGGCGGCGCCCTGCAGCGTCGTGTTCAGCTGAACGACGTGCTGGTTCCAGGTCGTCTGGTACTGGTCGAAGGCGTCCTTGGCCGCACCGCCCTGGGTGTCGAAGAAGGCCTTGACCTTCTTCTCGAACGCCTCGAGCTCGTTCCGGATGTTCTCGGCACGGTTGATGATCTGCCGGGCGCCGTCCGCAACGCCGTCGAAATTAGCGGAGATGGGCTTGCCGCTGCTCATTATTCAAGCTCCTATGCTGCGTAGTTCTGGAATTTAGACCGCAGGCAGGTCGAGGCTGGAAACCTGCGCCTGCACCTTGGAGGCGAAATCATCGGTCTGATCGGAGAACGAGTTGCTCATCTTGAGCAGCTTCTCGGAGGTCTCCATCAGCTGGTCGTTCATCTTGTCGGCCTGGAAGTAGTAGCGCTCCATGAAGGCGTTGAACGCGTCGCGGGCCGCACCCTGCCAGTTGGCGCCGTTCGTCACGTTGTCTTCATCGGTCTTCAACTGCCTGATGGCGAGCATCAGGCTGTTGTGCTGCTCCTGGAACTCCTTCGCCTTCGCATTGATACCCTCGGTATCCGCAGCGAAATTCCCTGGTGAAGTCATCGCTTCTGCTCCTGGTTCTGGTTCTGGTCAACGTCCCAAGTGCTAGTTGACCTCTTCATATGGTTGGACGCGTCCTGGGCCCGTTCGGTTCCATCCAGTTCGAAAGAATCTGGTAGGTCCACCGCGTCGCACGGGCGCTGTAGCGTTGTCGACCGGCCACATCACGGTCGGAGGGCCTCAGAGATCCCCCCGGATGTCTCGGACCGCAATGTTGTCGTTTCGGTCGCCACCAGCACACCGATCCCCTCCTTCCCCCTTCGCGGCCACCTGAACTGGCGAGTGGGCTGGCTGCGAACACCCTACCGAACAGCGCAGTGTCGCGTCTATAAGACGGATCCCAGTTCGACAGGAGCCATGAGGCACGCCCGATGCGCTACTTGACGACCTTGGCGATTGTCGGAACCATCTTGTCTACCAACGTGTCCTGGGATTGCCCGGTCCACACCTGAAAGGCCTGCACGGTCGACGGATCATCGACCACAACGATTTTCGCGTTGCTGGACAGAATGCCGCCCGGCAATCCGCGCAGGCCACCGTTTCCGGCTTGACTGTCGGTCCGCAGCACGATCACGACCTCGGAATCGACGTCGGTCGAATAACTGGAGGCCGACAGCGCACGCGGTGACTTCTCATCGCCGACGGCCTTGTATTTGGGGCTGTAGACAAAGCCGACATTCTGCAGGAACTTGGATTGCTCGCTGGGATTGAGCACCACCGAGAGGGTGGAGTTACCAAAATTGAACGCGGTGACCGTCTTCCCCGCGAATTGCGGATTGGCGTTGCGGGCTTCGGCCACCTTGTCGCCGCCACCGCCGGGATCCGATCCGCCCTTGGTCAGTAGGAAGGTTCCGGCCGCGATGGCGGCGACCACCACCACGGCGAGTGCACCGGGTACCAGGAGGCGACGGGCGCGCGATCGTTCGGTGTGATTCCGCTTGGTCGCGATCAGGCTCTGATCCGTATTCTCCCGCGGCATGAATCCGGTAGTGGAAGTGTGGGTTCGGGTGTTGTATCCGGCGCCGGAACGATATGGATCCCCGACGACCGGCATCGGCATGGATGGATTCGAATAGCCCGCGACGGACATGCGGGCATCGGTCGCGTACCCGGCCTCCGGCGCGCGGAACTGCGTGCCGTAGAGCGCCGCCTCTGCCGCTTGGGTGAACTCGCGGCAGGTCCCGTAGCGCTGCTCCGGGTCCTTGGCCATGACCTTTTCGATCACGGCGTCCAGTGCGGGCGGCAGACCGGGCCGGACCGCGCTCAGCTTCGGCGGCGGCTCGTGCAGATGCCCCATCATGACCACGGCGGGCATGGTCGACGGATACGGATTCTGACCGGTCAGCAGTTTGAAGAACGCGCAGCCGAGGCTGTAGATATCGGCGCGGTGATCCAGGCTGGTTCCGACCAGCTGCTCGGGTGGGGCGTAGGCGACGGTGGCCATGAAATTGCCTGTCGCCGTGAGATCTTGACCGTCCTCGGCGGACTTGGCCACACCGAAGTCGGTGAGCAGTACCCGCTCCTCGTCTCCTTCCTCAGCGGCGGAGAGCAAGAAATTGGCCGGCTTCACGTCGCGGTGCAGCAGCCCGCGCCGGTGCGCGTAGTCGAGTCCCTTGCCGACCTCGGACACGATGCGCAGTGCGCGCTGCGGCGTCATTACCGAGGGGCCCTTCTTGGCCTCGTCCGCGGCATCGACTCCGTCGATGTACTGCATGGCGATCCAGAGCTGACCGTTCTCCTCGCCGCGGTTGTAGACGGCGACGATATTCGGGTGGTCCAGTCCGGCAGCCAGATTCGCTTCGCGCTCGAACCGGGCGCGGAACTCGTCATCGGTGGACAGATCGGCGCTGAGAACTTTCAGTGCGTCGCGGCGGGGCAGGATCGGGTTCTGGGCGAGATACACCGTGCCCATGCCGCCGCTGCCGAGAACCTGAAGTACCCGGTAGCCCCCAATGATTGCGCCGGGCCGCAACGCCATTCGGTCCTCCTCAATGATGTCGAATGCCCGGATACGCGAGCCTCCGCCAGAAATCTAGCAAGTCGTCGGTGGGTATTCGAGTCGCATCCGCACCGTCCTCAGCGACTCTGCAGCAGGGCATACTGCGCAGAGATCTTCTGGTGCAGATCCTGCAGCTGCTTGCCGAAGGCCTGCACGACGTACCGATCGACCTGGAACAGGCACAGATTCATCGTCCCCTTCGGATTCTGATCGGTCACTCCATCCGCGAAGCATTGGACATGGTCACCGAGCCCGGCGGGGGCGGCCGACAATTTCTGGTCGGACTTCAGCGGCTGCCATTTCGTCCACAGCCCCACCGCATCCTGGAGTGTCTTGGTCCGGAAGACGACGGCATCCCCGAAGGACACCAGATCGACGCCGTGCTGCTCCAACTCCGGCAGCGTCTCCGGGCTGGCATTCATCAGCGACACCGTGCCGCGACCACTGAAGAAACCATCGGGCTCCGCACGAATCGGCCGCTCCGGATTGCTGGGGATGGTGCGACCGAGCAAACCCTGTGGATCGAGCGGAATATGCGAGAGCTCGCCCGCCGGAGTCGGCTGAAATTTGTCGAGCAATGGAAGCTGCACATCGAGCATCTTCTCGACCTGCGATGTCAACGCGGGCAGATTTGGTGCGGAGGTATCGTCCACGACTTTGATGTAGATGACATACCGGTCGTGCACGGTCCACGAGCCGACGGAGGAGATATCCGGCCGCCAATGCGCGTAGGTATCCGGCTCGGCGATCGACACCGGCTGGTTGTCGTGGTTATAGGTGAAGTCGTCGTGCTCCAGGGTCGGTCCGACGGTGGATGCGGTCTGCGCGTCCGGGAACATCAGTACCGCGATGTTCAGAGTCCGCCGTTTGTCTTCGGGCGCGCCGCCGGTCTGCCATGCATTCACCCAGCCCGCCACCAGGTCTTTGGCGACTTCATCGAAGGTGTCGTTGATGACGAGACGGCCGAGAGTCTTGCGGTTGAGCAGGGTATGCGGCGCGGTACTCCACGCATCTTCGACATAGGAAGGATCGGCTTCGTAAGGCAGCGCAACGTAATCGGCCAGCCGTTGCGCCTCGCGCGTCCGAGCTTGCTTATCGCTCTTGGCATTACCCACTTGGCGTGGCTTGGTCTGGTAGTTGCCGACATCGAGCTTCGATACGTCGGGTTGTACGCGGACCGGCTGGCCGGTCACCTGGGCGCCACACCCTGACAACGCGGTCGTCAGCGCTGCGGCCCCGCACAGCGCCGCCATCCATCGAACGGCCGTCGGCTTCGTCGCGAGCTTCATGCCTCCCCTAACGCCCGTAAGCAAGTAACTTGTATTGCGCGGCGGCCTTTTGGTACGCCTCCTGCATATTGGTTCCCTGGACCCGCGCAACGTATCTGTCGTATGCGAGATAGCACACGGGCGGATACGTAAGCGAAGAGCTCTTCTTATCCTTGACGTCGAAACACTTGACGTCGGGCATATTCGGGGGTGCGTCGACCGGACGATATCCCTCGGCCTTCTGATCGATCATGGCGGCAATCAGGCGGACGGTGCTGCTCGAATCCCGTGTGCGATAGACCTTCTCACCGGCGTATGCGACCAGATCGACGCCCGCATCGTCGTAGGCGGCCTTGGCCAGCGCTGGGAAATTCTCCGAATGCAGCGCGACATGTCCGGGCATCAGCACGGTGCGATCGTTGCCGGATACGCTCTTCTGCCGCTCTTCGAGCGGTAGGGTCCGGCCGAGTAGTCCGTCGACATCCATTGGGAGGGAGGTGAGTCGATCGATCGGCGTCGGCGAGTAGTCCTTCAGCATTTCGATCTGTTCGGTGAAGGCCGCCTGGGTGAAAGCGATCAGTGGCGCGGTGTCGACCGGTTCGCTGACCGGATCATCGATATAGACGTAGACAAGCACGGCGTCGTGCACGAGAAATGAGTCGAGAGTTCGTTTGCTGGGTGACCATTTCGCACGAGCAGTCGGATGCCCAGGGATCGTTACGGTTTCGCCGGGCAGTACCTCGGCCTGGCGGTCCGCAAGGCGATGAGCCGCGGTTTCGGCCTTGCCCTTGTCGGTGAACCGGAGCGTGTCCATGATCACCGAGCGGCCGAGCCAGAAGGGGCTCCGGCGCTCACCCGTCGTCTCCCATCCGGCGACGAGTCCTTGGGCGAGATCGGGGAATTCCTTGCTATCGATCGACGAGATGGTCGCCGGGGATGTCAGGGTGGTCCGCCCATCGATGTTCGCCAGGCGTTGGAAAGCGAATTTCCCGTCTATATCGAAAGGTAGCGGTACGGAGTTTCCGAGCCGTACCGACTCCAGATAGCCCCCGGAGTCGGCATTGCGCGTTGTTTCCATATCGCGTGGTGTTGTCGGATAATTGCCGGAATCCAGTTTGGCGATGTCGATGGTCGGCGTGGTCGTGCCCTGGCTGTCGCCGCAGGCGGTGGTCGCCGCGATGGCGACAGCGAAAATGGCGTACAGACTGTGTCGCAAGCGCATGGTCGGACTCACTCACTCTTCGCCAGAATCGCGTACTGAGCGGCGGCACGCTGGTACAGCACCGGATCCACCGCCCCGGTGAACGTGCTCCCGACGACGACTGCCGCGTACCGCCCGTAGACCACAACGCAGTACTGGTCGAAACTTCGGGTGCCGTCCCGTTTATCCAGCTTGACGCACCGGATGTCGGACAGGCCCGACGGCGACGCCATGACCTCGTCGTTCTTACCGGTCTTGGCCAGCACGGATTGCAGGTGGAAGGCCCCGCGCAGATCGCGCGCACGGTAGATGACCGCGCCCCGGCGGCCGACCAGATCGACGCCGCTCTCGTCGAACGCCTTCTGCATTTCGATCGGATTGCGTTCGTAGTGCAGTTCTCCGGCCGGTTGGAAATAGCCGAAGTCGTCCTTGCCGATGAACGGGTCGGTGTGGTCCGGAGCCTCGGGCAGGGCTCGTCGCATGATGCTGTCCGGATCGGTCGGCAGGTCGAGCAGGTCGTCCATCGGTATCGGCTGCTGCTGATCCAATCGGGCGATCTGTAGGTCGATGACCTTTCCGATATTTTCCGCGATAGCGGCCTGGTTCGGTTGGGGCAGGGCGGTATTCACCAGGATGACGTACGGGCCGTGCGCCATGAACGAGGTGATGGTCTTGTCGTCAGTGGAAGAGGCTTTGGCATCCGGATGCCCAGGGATGGTCACCGGATGGCGGTCCCCATCGCTGTTGGTGAGTTGATCGAACTGGTCGGCCGCGGCTCGGCCCGCTGTGTCGGTCGGAAAGCGCAGCACCGCGATGATCAGCTTCTTGCGACTGCGGAGATTGTTGTTGGTGCCCGAAACATATACTCCGGCAAGGAGATTGTTGTCCTTCGCGACGGGACGATATCTCTCGGGCACGTAATTGTCGCCGACCATGGAATCGGCGTCGGACATGAGCCGTTGATTCCCGGTGTCGTAGATTTCGCTATCGATTTCGTATGGATGGACCAGGTAGTTGAGCATCCGACGCGCTTCGATCAGGCGCATTGCGGGAATGGTGCTGATGCCCGGGTCGTATGCCGTGGGCTCGGGGGTGTACACCCCCGTCTTCAACGCCGCCAGGTCCACCGGCGTCAGCCCCGGCCCCGGATGCCCCGTCACACTCCCGGCGCACCCCGCACTCACCACGGCCAGCAGCGCGACGAATCCGCCTCTGAACCTCATACCTCCCCCGTTCCCTCTCCCCGCTCGCATACTTCCCGCGGGATCCTACTCGACGCAAGCCGCCAGCACCGGGGGCTGGATTCGGGGCGGGGCCAGGGCATTGGCGGTTACCTGCCGAACGCCAGCAGTTCGTACTGTGCCGCGAGCTTTTGGTCGAGGTCTTGGCGCTGATCGGCGGTGATGGCGGCTACGTAGCGGTCATACGTTAGGTAGCAGATGAATTCGACGAGGTTGCGGGATTTGGTCGCGTCGTTGTCGAGCTTTTTCGAGCATTTTGCGGTGGGGAGGCCGGGTGGGCTGTCGGTGGGTTCGAAGAGGCCGGTGAGTTGGTCGAGGAAGCTTGCGGTGAGTCTGCTTGCGGCGGCGGGGCCGGCGGTGCGGTAGATCGACGAGTCGCTGTGGGCGATCAGGTCGACCTTGGCGTCGTCGAATGCACGCTTGCTGATATCGGGGCGTTCCTCGAGATGCAGGGCGGCGTGGGGGGTGTAGGCGCCGGTGATGTCGGCGTAACCCGCGGCGGGCTGGTTCGGCAGCGTTCGGGCGACCAAGCCATCGATATCGGCGGGTTCCTGTGCGACCTTGTCCGACGGTGTCGGGGTGTAGCCCTTCAGCAGATCGAATTGTTTGTCGAGCAGCTTCTCGGTGAAGTCGATCAGCGGGGCCGGATCCTTTGGGGTTGCGAGATAATTGCCGACGTAGGTGTAGAGCAGGTAGTCGTCGTGCGCGATCCAGGTTTGCACGGCATCGAATTCGCTCAGTGCGGATTTGGCGTTCGGATAGGCGGGAATCGAGAGCGGCCCTTTGCGGGGGTATGTGCCGTTCTTCTCATCGGAGAACACGTTCATGGCGGCGTTCGCCTGCGCGTTGTTCGAGAACCGTAGCAGGGTGAGATCGATGTTCAGCCCGAGCGAATTGTCTTTCCTGCGGTGCCCCGAAGCGGTCCAGCCCGCGACAAGACCGGGGGCCGCAGCGTCGAAGTTGTCGACGGATCCACCCAGCCAGCCATTTCGCGGCGGATTCTGCGGGGTGAACGGATGCAGGTAGAACGGTCGCTCGTTGTAGACCAGGCGACTATCCAGATCCATCATCAGTGGCACGAATTCGGCCAGCCGGATGGACTCCTGTACCGCACCGGTTTCCGCCGTTCGCTGCTTGTCGATATCGCGCGGCGTCGTCGGATAGTTTCCGGGCGCCAGCTTCGACACATCCACCGCGGGGGCGGGGTCGGCGGACCCGCCGCAGGCCGCGGTCATTGCCAGAGCGGTGGCAATGGCGAAGCAGAGCACGCCGTTTCGAAATCGGTGGTTCATCGGTGCGCTCACTGGGTCTTGGCCAGGATCGAATAGTGTGCGGCGGTCGCCTGGTACAGCGCCGGGTCGAATTGCCCGAGACCCTGTCCCCGGGAACCGAGCACCGCGACGTAGCGGTCGTACACGAGGATGCACAGATATTTGCTGTTGAAGATCGGCTCCGATTCGTCCAGCTTCAAGCAGCGCGCGTCGGGCAGACCCGGTGGGCTGCCGATCGCTTCGTCATCGGTGCCCAAGTGCGCCAAGGCGTTCTGGAGCCGAAATGATGCCGCGAGGTCACGGGTGCGGTAAAGGGTCGACTGGTTCTGTGCGACGAGATCGGTACCGGCTTCCTGCAGCGCCCGCTTCAGATCGGGGCCGTTGCGCTCGAAGTGCAATTGCCCGATGCCGTCATAGATGCCGACGTAGTTGTCCCGCGAGTACTCCCGTGTCTCCTTGGTCGGCGGCAGTGTGCGCCGCATGATCCCGTCGGGGTTCAGCGGCAGGTCGAGGATATCGTCCACCGGTGTCGGGACCATTCTGTCCAGCTCGGGAATCTGCAGGTCCAGCATTTTCTTGAATTGTGTCCCAAGGGCTTTCGGATCCGATTCCGGCATGGTGATCATGCTGAGCAGCACGAACGGACCATGTGCGAGGAAGATGTAGCCCTTCTTATCGTTGTCCGAGGAGGCCCGGATATCCGGATAGCCGTCGATCGCTACCGGGTGCCGCCCCGGTTTGAATTCATCGGTCGCCCGGTCGAATTCGCTGGCCGCGGTGCGTGCCGCGGCGTCGGACGGGAAGCGAAGTAGCGCAATGGCCAGATTCTTGATGCTGCGCAGGCTGTCGTTGGACCGCTGCGTGTACACCCCGGCGATGAAGTTGTTGCGCTCGACGACCGGCAGGTACTGACCGGGCAGTACACCGACGAAACCGTCGTCGAAGATCGAGGACGTCGCCTCCACCAGCCGGGTATCGACGAGGTGGCCGATATCGCTGTCGACGTCATAGGGCAGCACCAAATAGCCCAGCATGCGCCGGGATTCGATGCGGAAGACATCCGCCTTCTCGAAACCATCGGTAATGTAGTCCCGCGGTGCGGACGGATAGGGCCCGATATCGAGTCTCTTCGGATCCACCGCGGTCATGCCGGGTCCGGCGTGACCGGGAACCTCGGTGGCGCAGCTCGCGACAACGCCGACGACGAGCATCGCCACCGTCGCGGCGATCGCCGCTGTTCGAAGTTTCGATATCGCGGCGAATCTCACATCCCACCCGTCCGTTCTCGTTCCTCCGGGCGGATCCTACTTCACCTGGGCCTCGAGCACCGGGACCAGCTTTTCCAGCAGAACTGCTTCCGAATCCGTTGTCCAGTCGCGGATGGCACGCACGATTCGGGGGTCGTCGATGGCGATGACGGTGGCGGTGGAGTCGAGCAGTGTGCCGGGTAGTCCGCGCAGTCCGCCGGAACCGGAACCGGTGTCGCTGCGGATGGCCAGCACGTAGCCGGACTGGATCTTGCCGAAGACGGTGTACTGGTTGCTGACGGCGACCGGGCGGGGGGTCGGTTCGTCGCCGGTCCTGGTGAAGGCCGGGTTGTAGGTGAAGCCGAGGTCTTGCAGGAAGGCGGTCGGGTTGGACGGAGTGAGGAAGACCGCGTCCTGATTGTCGGTGATATCGACCATGGTCAGCTGCTTGCCCAGAAACTGCGGATGCTGTTTGCGGACTTCGTCTTTGGACAGTGCCGCGGTCGCCGCCGCGGGTGTCCGCTGATCGCCGGAGTTGGCCCAGATGCCGATCCCGACCGCGAGCGCGATCGTCACGACGGCCGCCGCGGCAATGGCGAGCCAGCGGCCGCGGGGCGCGGTGACCTGTGGGGTGGGTGGTTCGGGCCGCGGCGGGGCGGGTGTGAAGACCTGGATTGGGTAGGCGGGTGAGGTGTTCGTGCGGGCGGGGGCATGGCCGGATTTCAACGCATCGGTTGTGGCGTCGGTGAATTCGCGGCAGGTGCCGAACCGGTCTGCCGGATTCTTGGCCATGGCGATCGCGAGCACGTCGTCGATGGCGGGCGGCAGGCCTGGTCGCGTATCGGTCGCGCGCGGCGGAGGCTGTTGCAGATGGCCCATCATCGCCACGGTCGGCTGATCGGACGGGAACGGATTCCGGCCGGTGAGCAGCTTATAGAACGAGCACGCCAGACTGTAGATATCCGAGCGCGGACCGAGGTGGTGGCCGGATAGCTGTTCGGGGGAGGCGTAGGCGATGGTGGCGACGAAGGTGCCGGCCTGGGTGAGTTCGCTTGCGTCGTCGGCGGATTTGGCGACGCCGAAGTCGGCGAGCAGAACCCGCTCCTCATCGGTGTCATCGGTGGTCAGCAGGAAGTTCGCCGGTTTGATATCGCGGTGCAGCAGCCCTTTGCGGTGCGCGTAGTCCAGGCCCTTGCCGACGTCGGTGATGATCCGCAGTGCGCGCAGCGGATGCATGCCGTGCGGGTCGCGGGCGATTTCGGCGGCCGCATCGATGCCGGGCACGTACTGCATGGCGATCCACAGCTGACCGTATTCTTCACCGCGGTTGTAGACCGCGACGATATTCGGATGGTCGAGTCCCGCGGCGACATTGGCCTCGCGTTCGAACCGGGTCCGGAACTCGTGGTCGGCCGTGTGCTGGGCGCCGAGCACTTTGATGGCATCCTTGCGCGGCAGGCTGGGGTGCCGAGCCAGGTAGACCGTCCCCATACCGCCTGCGCCGATCTGCTTTTCGATGCGGTAGCCGCCGATGATGGTGCCGGGGCTCAGTGCCATGGCTGATCTCCTCTAACGGTTGTTCGCGAACAACGCGTACTGTGCGGCCGCCTGCTGCTGGGCGTCGCCGAGTTGATTCGCGCTGACGAAACCCACGTATGGGTGATATGCGACGATGCAGGTGAATCGCTTGCTGTTGGTACCGGATTCCTGGTTTTCCACACACGCCGAATCGGGCAGGCCGGGCGGTGCGGCGGCGTCGCGGGCGACCGCGGTCATGGTGACCCGATCCCGCACGACGGCGCGGGCGGCGGCGTCATCGGCCAACTGGATCACCGGGGTGCGTCCGAGCGCGGCGAACCGGCCGATGTTCCGCGCACCGAAACGGGTATCGGCGAGTTCGCGGTCCTTGGCGAAATGCAGCATGCCGTGACTGCCGCTGACGAATCCGTCGTCATCGTCGTATCCCGGTTTCAGCTGCTTGCTGTCGGGATCGAGCACCCGGTCGAGTAGCCGATCCGGATCCCATGGCAGGTCGATCGTCTGGGCCGCGGTCAGCGCGGGTAGCTGGTCGAGCTGGGCGAGTTGCAGGTCGTAGGCCCGGTCGGCGAGTGTGGTGAGCGCGTTCAGATCGGTTTCGGGTGTGCTGATGAGGAAGGCGACCACATAGGACCCGTGCGCCAGGACGGTCCGCAGCACGGGCGCGTCCGGCCGCCAATGCGATTGCGCCGCAGGATGTTTCGGCAACAATACGCGCTGATTGCTATCCTTGAAGGTCGCGAAGTCGGCCTCGTGGAACTCGGTCGCGGCGGTTGTGGCCCGATCCGCATCGGGGAACTGCATGACCATGGTCGCCGCGTACCTGGATTTCGCCGGGGACGGAACCGGCCAGCCCGGGAAGGCCAGCGAGGTCGACGCGTTATCGGATCCCTGGGATTCGAAACCGAACATCATCTTGTTGCGCTTGATGATCTGCTCGACCGCGGACCAGTCGCCGAGTTCGTCGGGTCGTCCGGGAATGGTGCCCGAGTGCATGCCGTACTTCATGGTCTTGTCGATCTCATATGCGGAGACGACATGGTCGGACAGCCGCATGGCGGCGACCTTGCCCATCTCGTAGAAGTTCGGGACGTAGGCGTCATCGTGTGCGTTGCGCGGCTCGGTCGGATATTTGCCGACATTGAGCTTGCGAACGTCGATTTCGGCGGGCAGTGCGGTCGGCGATACGGTCGTCCCGCACGCTCCGAGCAATATGGCGAGCGCGAGTGCGGCCGTGACCGCGAGGTAGCCGCGCAGCTTGCGAGTCATGCTCATTTGGCGTTCACCAGCAATGCGTATTGGGCCGAAATCCGTTGCTGCACATCATTGAGCTGGTCGGACCAGGTGTATCCGGTGTAGCGGTCGAAGGCCACCGCGCAGTAGAAGCGGATCACCGACTTGTCCCGACCGAGGTATTCCTGGCATCGGGCCTGCGGCAGATTCTTCGGCGCGGGCGCGGACCGGAACTTGCGGCTGGGGCCGACGAGCTCATCGCGCAATCTTCGGGCCCCAGCGGCATCGGCCGTTCGATACACCTCGGCGCTGTCGACGGCGAACCGGTCCACGCCGACGGCCTGGAATTTCGGAACGTCCTGCGCCGGTGCGGAACTGAAGTGTTCAGCGCCGCGAGCGCGGTAGGCACCGGGCGGATTCAGATTGAAATCCGCATCGAGTCGGGGCAGGGTGCGCCCCAGCATGCCGTCCAGATCGAGCTGCGCGCTCATGAGCTGGGCAGGCGGTGTCGGGGCGAATTCGCCGAGCGCCGGAACCGCCTTGTCCAGGCTCTGTGTCACGAGGGCGACGAGCGCGGGCAGGTCCTGTTCGTCGAGGAAGATCTTGCGGTAGTCGTAGACCCAGGTGTAGACGACCATCTTGCCGGTGGCAAAGAACGATCCGATGGACTGCTGGGTCGGGCGCCAATGTGCCTTGACGGCAGGATATCTCGGAATAGTGACCGGCTGGTTCGCGGCGGCGGCCGCCTCGAAGTCGGAGCGTTCCAACGCGATCGCCGCGTCTGCGGCCTTTTGCTCGTCCGGGAACTCCATGACCACATTCATCAGATCGGTGCCGCGATTGTCCTCCGCAGACGAACCGAAGCTGACGAAGCCGGTGATGAAATCCGGTGCCACCGCCTCGAATTCGTCCAGCTTGATGGCCCAGTGCAGATCCGAGGTCTTCGGGTCGAAGAAGATCCTCGAGCTGAAGTGCGGCGCGTACGCGAACCGTGGGTCGATCTCCCGCGGTGTCGGCACGAAATTCGCCAGCCGTTCGGCCTCGACGATCCGAGCCTGGTCGAGGTTCTTGGCCGCGCCGTAGTCACGCGGTTCGGTCGGGTAGTTGCCGACCTCGAGTGTGTTCAGGTCTACCGCGGGCTCCACGGCCGTGGTCGCCGCACTCTCGGATCCACATCCACCTAGCACCAATCCGACTGCGATCAGTGCGCAGGCAGCACGAACAGAATTTGGTCTCAAAGCGGTTTTCCCCCCGGGTCACAGTCTGACGGAATGCTACAACGGGGGGCCCGCCGATGCGTACCGCTGGGTCCGAGGACTCAGAGGCTGTTGGCGAACAGCGCGTACTGCGCGGTCACCTTCTGCCGCACATCCGATTCCCTATCGCTGGTGACCACACCGACATACCGCTTGTACCCGACGTAGCAGCGGTACTTGTACTGCCGCTCGGGATCGCCTTTGCTATTGAGCTGCAAGCATTTCGCGCCCGGTACATCCTTGGGTGCGTCGATGGGGTCGAAGGTGTCGCGCACCTCGGCCATCAGGCCATCGATGAACTTCTGCCCGGCCGGATAGTCGCGGACGCGGGTGACCGAGCCGTTGTCGACGATGGCGAATTTCTCGACCCCGACCTCGTCCACCAGCTGCTGGGTCTTGGTCTCGTCTTCGGCCGATTGGACGAAGTAGCTGGGTCCATAGACCGCGAAGTTATCGGCATTCGGGGTGTGGCCGCGCCGGTCGGCGACCACGACGCGGGCGAGCATGCTCTCCGGATCGACCTTCAGGTTGTTGAACTGGTCCTTCGGTGTGGCCTGGAATGTGTCCAGCGTGCGAACCTGGGCGTCGAGCGTCTTCTCCACCCAGCTCAGCAGGTCCGGGCCGTCCGCGCGGGGGCGTCCGACGAACAGCGAGATGACGAATTCCTTGTGCGCCATGAAGGTTCCGATATTGGGAATACCAGGGCGCCAATGAACATAGGCATCCGGGTATTTGTTCGACGGCAGTTTGCGGTTGTCGGGGGAGATATTGATATCGGCGTCTTCGAGTTCGCGGGCGGCGATTTTCGCGGTGGACTCGTCCGGGAACCGGAAGACCACAGTGGTGATCGCGGTGGTATCGGCCGAGGGCCGGGTCTGCCCGGGTGGATCGGGCTTATCCGATCCACTGGTGGCATATCCGGTGAGGTAGTTGCGGTTCACCAGTACCGGCTTCGATGCCGAGGCGACGTGTTCGACGGCGTCGTCGATGCTGCTCAGCACCTTGCCTTCACGGCCATAGGTGAGCGACGGGTCGATCTTCGTGGTCGCGACAACGGCCTCCGACATCCGCATGCCCTCGAGCAGCGCCCCGTGCGAGCCCGCGTCCTGGTCGTACCTGTGCCGCTCGACCGGATACGTGCCTATCTCCAGTTTGCGTACGTCCTGTTCCGCCGCCAGCGGCGTGCCCTGGACGCCACTGCATCCGGCCAGCACCCCGGCCAGCGCGGTACAAGCTACGGCAAACGCGATTCGCGAAGTCCTGACCATGGCAGACCCCTTTGTTCCTCCCGTTGTGCATCTGAAGTTACCGGACGGACGCCGGGGAGGGGGGCCTATGAGGGGTCGGTTGCAATACCCTTGGGTGTGTGGCGACAACCCTGCGATGCCTATACATAGGAGGCCGATTCCGTTGAAGGATCGGCAGGTTGAGGTTGTCGCCGGAAATCACGCCGTCGCCCGGGTCGCGGGTGCGGTGGTGCTCGTCGCACATCGTGGGCATGCCCGACCGACATCGGCCGCAACCGCCGTCATCGCACTGGAGTCACTGGCCGAACTCGTCCGCGAGGCCGCCGAACAGCATCCCGACGGCCCCGGCGCATTGGTCGCGCGCGCGGCAACCCGCTGGCTCATGAAATATGCCGAACAGATCAGTCCCGGTGAGCCAATCGATTTCGGCATCCTGTCCGCGGCCGAGACCGGCGGCGTGGCGGTCTTCCTGCACGGCGCGATCACGGCGGTGCTGGCCGGTGCCGGGACAGTCGAGCGCTACCGCGGCAGCGACGCCGCCTTCACAGTGGATCGGGTCGCGACGGTGCCCGCGCGGGCAGTCGCGTTATTCGTCGACGACCCCGAGGGCCGCATTCCCGAACTGCCCGCCGAGCGCGGGATCGGCTGGCTGGTGGAGGGAATCGCACAGGCGGGCGGCGCGATCGTCTGGTCCGACGCGGCGCGCGGCAGGTCCGCATCGGTGCCGTCCGAGGCCGCCCATCCACCACCGACCGCGCGCATCGATTCCGGCCCGACCCAAAGGCCGCACCCTGAACTGCAGCTGACCGAAACCAGGGCCTCGACCGCGATGCTCGATTCGGTCCAGGACCAGCAACCGGTCGACCCGCATCACGCGCCGACCCAAATGGGCGGCACCAATCCGGCCCCGCGTCCGGATCCGGATCTGCAGCGCCGACTGGAGGCCACCGCCAAGTCCACCGCGCTCACGGTCAAGGTGATGGGATTCAAGTGCGCGCGAGCCCATCCCAGCGATCCGCGCTCGGCCTTCTGCACGGTCTGCGGGATGCCGGTGGATCAGACGCAGCAGCTGATCGAGGTGGTGCGTCCGCCGCTCGGCATGCTGGTCCTCGACGACGGCATGACCTACATGCTGGCCGCGGACGCGGTGCTCGGTCGCGATCCGGAGCATTCCGAACAGGCGCGCCGCGGCATGGTGCCATTGAAGGTCGAGGACTCCTCGGGCGGCATGTCCCGCGCGCACGCCGAGGTGCTGCTGGTGAATTGGGATGTGTCCCTGGTGGATCGGGGATCGACCAATGGCACTCGCACCCGACTGCCCGGCTACCGCGACTGGATCCGCCTGACACCGCATCAGCCGATGGTGCTGGTGCCGGGCACCGAAGTCATGATCGGGAACCGAGTGCTGCGCTACGAACCCGCCGCCCCGCCGCCGTTCGGCTAGGAATACCGCGACGTGCAGGTGTGCTCGCCATTGAGCACCCCGGCGCGGAACGCGTCCACTCGGGAAAACCCACTCGGTACGGTCCTACCCTCGACATCGCTGGCCGCCAACCCATCGGCCAGCAGTCCGGATACCGCCTCGTCGAGATCGCCTGCGGCCAAGACGATATCGCCCTGCGCCTGGGTCCGCCCCGGTTGCGCGAGCTTGCCGGTGACCACACCCGACAGACAGGCCGCGCGCAGTCCGGCCTTGGCGCCCACGAGATCCTGGCCGTTGCTCTGCTGCACCGCGAGGGTATAGCGCGAGATGAAGACTACATAGCCGTTGTAGTCGCCGGTGACCTTGATCGGCAACGGATCCTTGTCGTCGGCATTCGAGGTGCCGCGCTGGGCGAGCGCGGGCACATCGGTCGCGATGGTGTTCTTGGCGGGACAGTAGGAGACCGGCGGTGTCGTGACGCCGTTCTTGCAGTCGATCTTCGCGCCGGAGTACTCATAGGTCGGCTCCGGCTTCAGCGGCAGGATCGTGGCGAGGGCCTTGCTGAGTTCGATCAGACTGTCCTTGTCGATCGGATTCTCACCGCGGCCCGGATCGTCCTTGAAGCTCTGCGGCAAATTGCCACGGCGGCGGGCGATCTCGTTCATATCAATGGCCTTGCAGGCCTTCGGACCGTCGGTGAAGCCGATCTGCACGGCCGTGACCCGCTCGAACGCCGAACCGTGCACGCTCTCGGGGTCATCGGGATTGGAATCGCGAATCGCGACCGTCGCGGCCAGCACCGAGTTCAGGCCATCGGAGGTGTTGATGGTGAAGTGCTTCGATTTGCCTTCGGCCACATGGCGAATGAACGCACCCGAGAAACAGTCTGCCTGCTGTTCCTTGACGATCACCGGATCCTTGGTCTGCACGATTTTGGCCAGCGTCTGGATGGCGTGCCCGTATTCATGGGCGAGCACCATGATCACCGCCATCTTGCCGAAGGTGTCCTCGATCGTCGGCAACAGCACCGAGCGGTCCCAGCCGATGGAGTTGTCCAATCGGCAGTAGGCGGCGTTCACCAGGTGATAGGTGGATTCCTTACAGAATTCCAGCGCCTGACTGCGCGGTGCCTTCGAGCTCCAGGAGATCAGCTTGTCGACCGGCTTGAACTCACCGTCGAAGTCCTTGCTGTATTCGGCGCGCCAATAGGTCTGAATATCCTCGATCGCGTTGAGTGCCAGCGCATCCACCTCACCGCTGTCGCCGTTGATCGCGGTGAGCGAGGTATCGGGGACGTTGGGGCGCGGTCCGCTCGGACCGCTCGTGGTGGGCAGTCCGGCGACCTTGAACGGATCGTCGTAGACCGAAACCGCATGACCGCTCACCTGACGAGTACAGCCCGCCAACATTGCGATTACGCAAAGCGCTGCGGTCAGGACTGCGGTCGCTCGGAGTTTCGGCAAGGCTCCCCCTAGTCGGCCGGTAGCGCGTTCATAACGGTCTCCGGATCGGGGTAAGAGGCGCATCGGGGGCACCGCCGAAGTCCGGGTGATGGAATAGTATCCGCTGCATGTCTTTACCGGGGGCGCAGACCATCACCGTGCGCCATGATGGAACCGAACGGGTCTTCGATTCGAATCAACAGGTCACGATGGGTCGCGCACCGGAAGTGACGCTCTTCGTGGACAGCCCGCTGGTCTCGCGTGTGCATGCGACACTCGCCTGGCAGGGGAACAGCTGGGTACTTACCGACAATGGCAGCACCAATGGCGTTTTCGTGGATGCGCGCCGGTTGAGTCAACCGGTTCCGATCACCCGGCCCACGCAGGTGCGCCTCGGTGATGCGATCAGTGGTCCGCTGTTGCATCTGCTGCCCGTGGCACAGTCGTCGCGGCCGCGGGCTCCGATGGCCCAGCCGCCCGCGGCACAGCAGCGGTCGTCGGTGCCGCCGGGTTATCAGCATCCGCGACGGACACCACCGGCGCAGCAGCGTCCGGAACAGCAACCCGTACAGCAGCAATCTCCGCACCCGTCTTCGCAGCCGCAGCCCCAACAGCAGCACCCGCAGCCGCTTTCGCAGCCGCAACCTCAGCAGGCGCCGCCCGCCCAGCCGCAGCAGCCGAATGTCAATATGACCTTCAAGGCCGATAGCTCGATGCTGCCGCCGGTCCGCTCGCGCCCGTCGACCGCGCCGACCGCCCGGGCCGACCGGCTGCCGCCCGGCGGGCTCAATATCGGTCGTACCTCCGATAACCAGATCGTCGTGAACGATCCGCTGGCCTCGCGCAGGCACGCCCGCCTGGTCGCGGGCTCCGAGGGGCTGACCATCGAGGACCTCGGTTCGGCCAACGGCACCTTCGTCAATGGTCATCGCGAGCAGCGCACGCTGCTGCGCGAGCGCGACATCATCACCATCGGCAATATCGACTTCGTCGTCCAGCAGGGCACTTTGGTGCTTCGGCAGAAGCCGGTCGCCGAACAGGGCCTGCACGTGCACGGTGTCGGCTTCACCGTCGAGGGCAATAAGCAGCTGCTCATCGATGTCAATATGCAGGCGGGGCGTGGCACACTAACCGCGCTCATCGGTCCGTCGGGTGCGGGCAAGTCGACGCTGTCGAAATTGATCGCTGGCACCACCCATCCCTCCGGGGGTGTGGTCACCTTCGAGGGCCGCAACCTGCACGCCGAATACGAGGCGCTGCGTTCCCGCATCGGCATGGTGCCGCAGGACGATGTGCTGCACCGCCAGCTGACCGTGCGCCAGGCCCTCGGCTACGCCGCCGAACTGCGACTGCCGCCGGACAACTCGAAGGCGGACCGCCAACAGGTGATCGATGGTGTGCTGAAAGAACTTTCGCTCACCGAACACGCCGACACCAGGGTCGACCGGCTCTCCGGCGGTCAGCGCAAGCGCGCGTCGGTGGCGCTGGAGCTGCTCACCGGTCCGTCGCTGCTGATCCTGGACGAACCGACCTCGGGCCTGGACCCGGCGCTGGATCGTCAGGTGATGGTGATGCTGCGCGAGCTGGCCGATGCCGGGCGCACGGTCATCGTCGTGACCCACTCGGTGGCCTGCCTCGACATGTGCGATCAGGTGCTGCTGCTCGCCCCCGGCGGCAAGACCGCCTTCTGCGGACATCCGGCCAGCGTCGGCGCGGCCATGGGCACCAGTGACTGGGCGGAGATCTTCGGGCGGGTGGCCGCGAACCCGGATCAGGCGTTCGCCGCGTACCGCTCCAGACTGGCGTTCGCCCCACCACCGCCACCGCCCGCTCCGCCGCGGCAGGGCTCGGCGGGCAGTCCACCGCAATCCGGGCGCGCCAAGCAGTTCTCCACACTGGCCCGGCGGCAGGTGCGATTGATCTTCGCGGATCGGGGCTATCTCGCGTTCCTGGTGATTCTGCCGTTCATTCTCGGTGCGCTGTCGCTGGTGGTGCCGGGCAGTAACGGTTTCCAGTCGGGTCCGCTGGAGCAGGTGCAGAGCGGCAACGAGACACTTTTCGTGCCCTCCGGCGGCAGTGAGACCCAGCAGTTGCTGGTGGTGTTGATTCTCGGCGCCTGCTTCATGGGGTCCACGCTCACCGTGCGCGATCTGGTCGGTGAGCGCACCATCTTCTATCGCGAGCGCGCGGTCGGGCTGCTGCCATCGGCCTATCTGCTCGCCAAGATCGCCGTATTCAGCATTACCGCATTCCTGCAGTCCGCGGTGCTGGTCGGGATCACGCTGGTCGGCAAGAAGCCGCCGCTGGAGGGTTCGGTGATCCCGAACGGACCGGCCGAGCTGTATTTCGATATCGCACTGACCGCGGTCTGCTGCGTGGTCTTCGGCCTGCTGCTGTCCAGTCTGGCGAAGTCGAACGAGCAGGTGATGCCGATGCTCGTGGTGATGATCATGGTCCAGCTGGTGATGGCCGGCGGCCTGATCCCGGTGACCAACCGGGTCGTACTCGAGCAGGTCTCGTGGCTGTTCCCGTCGCGCTGGGGCTATGCGGCCGGGGCGTCGACGGTGGATATTCGGACACTGTTCGCCAACGCGCAAACCGATGAGTTGTGGAAGCACGAGGCGAATATCTGGTACCTCGATATCGCCCTGCTCGTCGCGATCACCGCGGTGCTCGCGATCATCACCTGGCGTCGCCTGCGGTTGCGAAAGTCGACGGCGTGAGCAGCCGGTCATCCGGGGTCTACCCGGATGCGGTGAGCATGTCGGTCGCGCAGCAGGCACACTTATGCCTGTGACGGTGCGAGTTGGGGCAGTACATCTCGGGTGGGATGTGGTGTCCGTTGCCGCAGGCGGCGGTGGGACACCGATCCGCCCGGTGCAGGTAGAAGGAACGTATACGCCGCCCGCATATTTGCTGGCGGATTCGTCGGGTCGGCTGCATACCGCTGGTGTGGAGCGGCAGCGGCCGGATCTGGGGATGGCGATCGCCGACGTGCGTGACATCCTCGGCCATCCGCAGATCGTGGTCGCCGGTGCGACGTGGCCCGCCGAACTGGTGTTCCGGGCCCGTATGTACAACCCGCTCGCGGCCATCGGCAAATATCTGCGCGGTAAACCGGACCTGGTGGCCCTGCCCTTCCCGGACGGCTGGCCCGATGCGAAGGTCGATGTGTACGTCGATCTGGTCGAGCGGCTCGACGTGACGGTGGAGCCGTTGCCGGAGAGTGTCGCGCTATCCGGATATGTGCGTGCGCTCGGTCTGGTGCGCTCGCCGGATGAGCGCAATCCGCACGGCATCGGCGCGACCGGGGTGTACTCCGATGGTCGGACCATGCTGGTGGTCGCGGTGCACGGCGACGATGAGCAGCCGACCGAATCGGTCGATGTGCCGGTGACCGCCGAGGCCATGCGCGATGCGCGTTCGGCCGACAATGTGGTGATCGAGGTGATGGCCGCCGCGCGCTCGATCGGCGCGGACACCTCGACGGTGCTGCTTTCGGGCAATGTCTGCTTCAACGACGCGTTGCGGCTGGCCTTCCAGAACCACCTGGGGCACCGGTTACATGTGGCCGATCATCCGATGCATGCGCTGGTGCTCGGTGCCTCGCATCTGCTGGTGACCGATAACGAGAACGGAGAGCCCGAGTCGGCGGGGCGGCATGCCGAGCCGACGCCGCCGCCGGTGTCGCGGGAGCGGCAGGCAGAGTCGGTGCAACAGGTCGAATCGGCCCAGCAGCAGGCACTTTCGGCGCAGCGGCAGGTCGAGGCCGCGCAGGCGTTATCGGCGCAGTGGCAGGCGGAGGTGTTGCAAGGGCGGCCGGATCTGCCGTCGCGGCCGGAGCAGGTGCCGGTTCGTCCGGAACCGTGGTCCGGGCATCCAGAGCCAGCGCAACCGCATGCGCCGGTGGTTCAGTACGGGCCCGGGTATCCGACCGTGCCGCCCGCCGAACCCACGGGTGAGGAGCCGACCACGCGGGTCGGCCGGGAATCCCTACCGCCGAACCTCGCCGAGTTGGGAAGTCGATTCACTCGGCCGCCCGGGCAGTACCCCGACGCCGCGATGGGGCGTCCGCAAGGACCCGCACCCCAGAGCCCGCCGCCGCAACCGCCGGCACCTCCGCTCGGACCGCACGGTCCCTATCAACCGCAGCAACATCCTGGTGCCGAGGGCCAGTGGGGCGAGCGGCCACCCGAATCGGATGACGATGACAAGCCGCGCAAGGGCAAGCGGTGGGGCAAGTTGTTCGGCGCCCAAGCGGTGGCCGGTGCCGCCGCCTTGGCCGCCATGGGCATGCCGTCCGGCGGTGACCGGGTCGAATTGGCCGCCTCGATCGCGCCGGTCTCCTGTCCATTGACCCCGTACGTCACCAATGAGCAGCGTGCGGGCATCGCCGCAGCGCGCGGATTCGACCAGGGCTTGGTCGTCCTGGTACTGGAAGACTCCGCCTACGACGCGGCCGGAGCCGAATGCGCGCAGCCGAGCATCGACGTACCCCGCTATGTCGTGCCCGGTCCGCCCGGCGCCATCGATCACGGTCCGCCGATCGAGATCTGACCGGTTTCATACCGCTCGGGCATGGCTGGTATCGTTGCCCGTTGGCGTGTGGAAGGTACGTCGAGCCCCGGGTCTCCACCAGCCGCCGGGACCTCGCTCGACCGCGCGCCGTGGCTGGCAACACCGACTACAGACAGGGAATCACTGTGCCTACGTACAGCCCCAAGGCGGGTGACGTGACCCGGAAGTGGTACGTCATCGACGCCACTGACGTAGTGCTCGGCCGTCTCGCCGTCCAGGCAGCGAATCTGCTGCGCGGCAAGACCAAGCCGACCTACGCGCCGAACTTCGATGGCGGCGACTTCGTCATCATCATCAACGCCGACAAGGTTGCCATCTCCGGCAACAAGAAGTCGGACAAGCTGATCCACCACCACAGCGGACACCCGGGCGGCCTCAAGTCGCGCACTGTCGGTCAGGTGTTGGAGTCGCGCCCCGATCGTCTCGTGGAGAAGGCCGTCAAGGGCATGATCCCGAAGAACAAGCTCGGCAACGCCATCGCGGGCAAGCTGAAGGTCTACGCGGGCCCGACGCATCCGCACGCCGCCCAGCAGCCCATTCCGTTCGAGATCAAGCAGGTGGCCCAGTGACCGCTCCCGAGGAATACAACGAGGACTACGCCGACGACGCGGTCGTCGATGACGCCAACGTCGAGGTCGTCGAGGAGGAGTACGGCTACGAGGCCGAGCCCACCACCTTCGCCCCGATCGTGATCGACCGCCCGGTGCAGACCGTCGGTCGTCGCAAGGAGGCCGTCGTCCGCGTGCGCCTGCTGCCGGGTACCGGCAACTTCGTGCTGAACGGCCGCACCATCGAGGACTACTTCCCGAACAAGGTGCACCAGCAGTTGGTCAAGTCCCCGCTGGTGACCGTCGAGCGGACCGAGTCCTTCGACATCCACGCGCGTCTCGTCGGCGGTGGCCCCTCGGGCCAGGCCGGTGCGCTGCGTCTGGCCATCGCCCGTGCGCTCATCGAGGTCACCCCGGATGACCGTCCCGCCCTGAAGCGGGCCGGATTCCTCACCCGTGACCCGCGCGCCACCGAGCGTAAGAAGTACGGCCTCAAGAAGGCCCGCAAGGCGCCTCAGTACTCGAAGCGCTGATTTTGGCTGCGTCGGCCGCCGTCTTCCGTCACCCTGGAGGTGTTGGAGACGGTACGGTCGGCGGGGCACCTGCACGAGAGCAGGCTCCCAGTATCGCTGGGTGCCTGCTCTCGTGCTGTATGAACTCGAGGCATTCGCGGGGTACTTCCCGGTCGTACAGATCGCTGCCTTCGGGCACGCCGCGGATCCACCGATGATGGGCGAGGGTATGGGACGTTTGTTCGGCACCGACGGAGTCCGCGGGCTTGCCAACGGATCATTGAGTCCGGAACTGGCGCTGCAGGTTTCCGGAGCGGCGGCGCAGATTCTGAGCCGCGGCAAGAAGCGCGCACTCGCCGTGGTCGGTCGCGATCCGCGCGCCAGCGGCGAAATGCTCGAGGCCGCGGTGACCGCTGGTCTGACGGCCGCGGGTGTGAATGTGCTTTCGGTAGGGGTACTTCCGACACCCGCCGTCGCATATCTGACCGGTCTGTACGACGCCTGCCTCGGCGTCATGATTTCGGCCTCACACAATCCCATGCCGGACAACGGGATCAAGATCTTCGCGGCGGGCGGGCACAAACTCGATGACGCGATCGAGGACCGGATCGAGGCGCTGATCGCCGAGGGCGCGCCGCTGCGGCCGGTCGGCGCCGCCATCGGTCGGGTGGTGAACGCATCCGGTGCCCGGGACCACGGGCTGGTCATACCCGACCAGTACAGCGTGGCAGGAACGCACGAGCGCTACGTCGAGCATCTGGTCGAGGCGACCGGGCAGGATCTGTCCGGGCTCACCGTCGTGGTCGACTGCGCGCACGGCGCGGCCGCCGAGGTCGGTCCCGCCGCGTACCGCGAGGCCGGAGCCACGGTGTTCGCGATCAATGCCGAGCCGGACGGCCTGAACATCAACGACGGTTGTGGCTCGACCCATCTCGACCAGATCCAGCGCGCGGTGCGTGAGCACGGCGCGGACCTGGGCATTGCACACGACGGCGACGCCGATCGCACCCTGGCCGTGGACGCCGATGGCGCGATCGTCGACGGTGACGCGATCCTGGCCATCCTCGCGCTGGCCATGCACGAAACCGGTTCGCTCGCCCAGAACACCTTGGTCGCCACCGTGATGAGCAACCTCGGCCTGCACATCGCGATGCGCGAAGCCGGAATCACCTTGCGCACCACCGCCGTTGGCGACCGGTATGTCCTCGAGGAACTGCGCCGCGGCGGTTACAACCTCGGCGGCGAACAATCCGGCCACGTGGTGTTCCCCGACTACGGCACCACCGGCGACGGCATCCTCACCGGACTCAAACTCATGGCCCGCATGGCACAAACCCACCGCACACTGGCCGATTTGGCATCGGTACTCCAGACCGTCCCCCAGGTCCTGGTGAACGTTCCGGTCACCGATAAGGCCGCGGTCGCCGCCGCCCCCGAAATCCAGGAGGCGGTGCAGGAAGCCGAACGAGCTCTCGGCGACTCGGGCCGAATCCTGCTGCGTCCCAGCGGAACCGAACAACTGGTCCGAGTAATGGTCGAGGCCACCGACCCGGTTCAGGCCCAACAACTGGCCGACGACCTGGCCAAGCGCGTCGCCGCGGTGTAGGACCGCTCTGGCGGCCGCCCCTTTCAGCCCTGCGCACCCTTTGTGAGCGCTTCATCCACGGATGTGAAGCTGCCACGAGGTGTGGACGTGAACTCGCCGTTGTCGAGCGATCCCGATACGGCGAGTTGTCCACAGGAAACCGGTTATCCACAGACTTTCTGTTTGCGCTGGTCGGTGCCGCGAGGCCGAAGCGCTGTTCGTCGATAGTTGGCACATGCGACCAGGCCTGGAAGAAGTGCGTGACAAGCAATTCGGCGTTTTCACCTCATGGCAGGTGCTATGCGAGTACACCCGCGCGGAGCTGCGCGCCCTCCTCGACCAAGGCGAATGGGTCCGGGTCTTCCGCGGCGTCTTCCGCGAGGCCACTACCGCACCCTCGGCCCAATTGCGCGTAGAGGCGGCCCGCCTATCGATGGGCGTGCCAACCCTCGCCGCCGCCTACAACACCGCCGCCGAACTCCACGGCTTCGCGGTACAACACAACCATCCCACCCACGTCCTCGCTCAACAGGATTCCCGCATCGGCCGCCTCATCGTCCACCGCGACCATGTGGACAAAGACGAACTCGAACTGGTCCAGGGCACCGTCACGACCAACGCCGCCCGAACCGCAATCGACGTAGCACGAACCGCCAGCCGACCGGATGCCCTGGCGACCCTGAACGCCGCTCTGCGCCGGGGTATCCCGCGTGCCGCGCTGACCCTCGAACTCCAACGCCACCACAGACGCCGTGGCCACACCCAAGCCGCCGAACTCTTGGAACTTGCCCGAGCACGCCCCCAAGCCACCCTCCGCACCCGCCCGAAGTGCCCCAACGCGGGTGTCCCCAATCTGTCAGGGTGGCTGGCATCGGGTGATGAATCTACGAGGCGATCATGCCGTTGCGCGGCCACGCCTGCTCGCGACGGGCCCGATGGACTATCCGGCCTGCCGTGGCCCGAAAGAACCCGTCCTCGGGTCGGTCCCGACGGGCGGTGCTGCTCGTCTTGTCGATGATCAGGCTGCGGTTCAGGCAGCGCCACTGTTCGCTCCCCGGAGTGTCTCGTATCGTGCGCCGGTCAGGGCTCGGATATCACCTGACCCAGTGGTGGTACGCAACTCAGCGTGCCCGGGCGCCAGGTGGCTCGACCGCGGAGCCGGCGGTGCCGGTCTGGCTGAGCGCACCATCAGTGGCTGAGGTGGCTTTCGGGCTCTTCAACCGATGGCTGGCGCGGGCGCCTCAGCTTTCGGCGAGATGGCCGTTGTTCATGTGCCAGCGGCGGGTTGCGGTGACCGAGTCGAGCATGCGGCGGTCGTGGGTTACCAGAAGCATTGTGCCCTCGAAGGATTCGATGGCCTGCTCGAGTTGTTCGATGGCGGGCAGGTCGAGGTGGTTGGTCGGCTCGTCGAGGACGAGCAGGTTTACGCCGCGGGCTTGGAGGAGGGCGAGGCCGGCGCGGGTGCGTTCGCCAGGGGAAAGGGTTTCGCACGGACGCAGGACATGTGGGCCGCGCAGGCCGAATTTGGCCAGTAGGGTGCGGACATCGGCGTCGGTCCAGTCGGGCATTTCGGTGCTGAAAGTGTCCGCGAGGGCGGCACTTCCGCGGAACAGGCCGCGGGCCTGGTCGACCTCGCCGATTTCGACGCCGGAGCCGAGTGCGGCAGTTCCATTGTCCGGCTGGATCTTTCCGAGCAGCAGCGCGAGCAGCGTGGACTTCCCCGAACCATTGACTCCGGTCAGCACGATACGGTCGGCCCAGTCGACCTGGGTGGTGATCGGGCCGAGGACGAATTCTCCTCGGGTGGCGGTGGCATTGGACAGGGTGGCGACCACCGAACCGCTGCGCGGGGCGGCGGCGATGCTCATGCGCAGCTCCCATTCCTTGCGCGGCTCGTCGACCACCTCCAGGCGTTCGATGCGCCGCTGGGTCTGGCGGGCCTTGGCGGCCTGCTTCTCGGTGGATTCCGCACGCATCTTGCGACCCGCCTTATCGGAATCGATCTTCTTGGGGTCGCGCACCTTTCGGCGGGCATTGCGAACCCCGTGCTCGAGCCAGTTGCGTTGCATCTGGGCGCGGGCTTCGAGTCCGGCCTTGGTGTCGGCGTACTCCGCATAGGCCTCGCGGGCATGCTCGCGGGTGATCTCGCGCTCCATCAGGTACGACTCGTAGCCGCCGTCGTAGATCCCCACCTGCTGTTGCGCGAGATCGAGTTCGACGATGCGGTTTACCGTGCGCGCCAGGAACTCTCGGTCATGACTGATCACCATCAGCGGTACCCGAACGCCGGTCACGAACTGTTCGAGCCGGGCGAGGCCGTCGAGATCGAGGTCATTGGTCGGCTCATCGAGCAGCAGAATGTCGAAGCGGGACAACAGCACCGATGCGAGTCCGGCCCGTGCCGCCTGACCGCCGGAGAGTCCGATCATCGGCGTATCGAGGCCGTTCGGAAGGCCTTCCGTGAGACCGAGATCCGCCGCGACCTCCTGGGCCCGCTGGTCCAGATCGGCACCGCCGAGTGCGAGCCAGCGCTCGAGGGCTGGCGAATATTCGTCCGCGCCGCCATCTGCCAAACGCTCTGCCGCGGCGTCCATGATCCGCTGCGCGTCGGCGGCACCCGTACGGCGGCCGAGGAATTCGAGCACCGTCTCCCCGGGGACCCGCTCGGGCTCCTGCGCCAGGTATCCGACGGTGGCATCGGGTGGTGACAATGTGATGCTGCCGGTAGGCGTGGATCGGTTCGCGAGCATACGCAGCAGCGTCGACTTGCCCGCGCCGTTCATGCCGACCAGGCCGATCACATCACCCGCGGCAAGGGTGAAGTCCAGGTCGTCGAACAGGGTTCGTTCGCCGTGGCCCGCGGACAGTCCGCGGGCGTGCAGAGTAGTGCTCACCCGCACGAGTCTGCCGTGTTCGCCCAGCGCGTCCGCAGCGGGCCGGGTCATCGTGGGCTCGGGGTCGCACCCTGAGTTCCGACCTGCGGAAATCAGGGTCGGGATAGGTCATGCGACCGATGTGGGCCGCGGCTTTCCTCGGCAGAGTTGATGTTGTACCGAACATCACCAGAGAGGGAACGCCATGACCGCCCCCGCCCCCACCCGCCGCCTGAGCCGCTCCAACAACGATAAGTGGATCGCCGGTGTCTGCGGTGGCATCGCCGAATACTTCGGCTGGAACGCCAACGTTGTTCGCCTGCTCTTCGTCCTGTCCTGCCTGCTCCCCGGCCCGCAGTTCATCGTGTATCTGGTGCTGTGGCTGATCATTCCGAAAAAGTGATCGTCCCCAACAAATAGGGCAGCGGCTGCGCCCGGGACTCGCGGATGACACTATGGACCGGTACCCACCGATCGACCGCCGTGTCGCCCACGCGAGTCCCGACCAGGAGGAGTCATGATCACCTCAGGTGAATTCCCGGGCATGGATCTACCCGGCATCGACGCATCCTCTGTCCTGGACGGCCTCGGCGAAGTCGAACTGCACCACCCCACCCAGGACATCGACGGCGACGGCACCCTCGACACCATCACCACCACCGGCCCCGAGGCCATGCAGGTGTGGACCGACTGGGACCACGACGGCATCGCCGACCAGGTGACCGTGGTGGAGAAGGACGGCGACTACTCCGCATGGGAGTTCCACCGGCATCCCGATGGGTCGTCGGAGTGGGTGCGGACCGATAAGGGGAAGATCGGCAACTAACCGCTGATCTGGTCCGCGCATCGAACTGCTTGCAGCACTGGGGATCGCTACGTTCCCAGTGCTGCGACTGCCCGGGTGGACCCGTCGTCGGTCTATGTCTCGACGACGCTGCCGACCCCCAATTACACTGTCCGACAACGGCCCCCACACCTCCGACCCTTCGTGGGTACCGTCGGCCGCAGGCTGCACTGATCCGCGCGACAGACGTGCGGATCAGTGGAACCTGCGGATCTGATCGACGCGGCGAGACCCACTCGCTGGACTGATGGTCGGTTGTAGCCGATAGACCCACCCAGTAGATTCCTGCTGATACGACCTGGGCAATCAATCCGATGGAACCGAACCCGACTCGGGCGCGTCCATAGAGATATGACAGCCCCCTGTTGTGGCATTGGATTACAGCTGGAGTGGGGACGACCGCGAAGTAGTTGGGATGGAGGGTTCTCGTGGCCAGTGGGCAGGTAACGGTAGATCCAACCGCGCTGCAGAAGCTCGGCAACAACCTGAAGACTTCGGCGGCCAACGTCGGCGGCAAGACCGCCGATGTTCGGGGCTGGAAGTTCGGTTCCGCCCAAGCGGGCAGAGACTACGCGGCCGAGGGCAAGAAGGTCGGCGACGCCCTGGGGCGTATCGGAACTTGGCTCGGGAACTGGCAGACGGCAGTCGATAAAATGGGGACCCAAGCCAGTACGAGTGCAAATACCTACGCGACCGTCGATGATGCAAATGTCAAGAAAATTACAGCGGCGGGGGTGAATCTGTGATGCTGGAACTTCGTGAAATTTCCCGACAGATTGATGTATTTGGAATGTGCGGGGTGAGCTAATGGCTGACAGCGCGTCGTCTGCGTACACCGCCTCGGCGAATGCAACCGTCAAGGAGATGCTGGACGGGGGCGCTCCCGGGCTGCAGTATTTCGAACACTATCTGCCGAGATATGTGAAGGTATTTGCGTATTTCGGATACGGTAAGCGCGAGCTGTGCGGTGATGACGAGTATACGAAGCTGTGTGCGAAATATGATACCGAGCGGGATATGGACCTCGGGCAGCTCGACAATATTTCCACTACCCTCGAGAAGATCGTCAGTTCGCTCAGTGAGGAGCTGAATACGCAGCGTAGGCAGCGGTCGGCGCTGTCCACGGTGTGGCAGGGGCAGGCGGGGGACGCGGCCCTGAACATGCTGGACGCCCAGGTCAAGAGGGCCGAGACCGATTATGATCATGCCACCGGAATCTCGTTGACGCTGAAGTCGACCACTGCTGGCCTGCGAAGTATCGTCAAGGCAAAGGCGGAAACCGTTGACAAATACTGGAACAGGTCGCAGCCGGATATTCCGGACGGGAACGGTCTCGGTAGGAAAGAAATTGATTCGCTGATCGAATACGGCTACCTTCAGCCTAATTCCAAGATCGGCGAGGATGCCAAGAAGTGGTTGAGGGAGACCTTTGTTCCGCACGTCGAAGGAACTGTGACCAAATTCGAGGAGCTGTGCAAAAGTACCGAGGATAATATTCGCCGACTGTACGGCGACCTCGAGAAGGCGCTCAACACACTGGACATCGGGGCGTACCCGATGCCAGCGGATACTACGGTGAAGCCCACCACTAACGATCCAGGTCCCAGTCCGTCGTCACCTGGCCCTTCACCGAGCAATCCTGGCAGCTCGCCGAGCAATCCTGGCAGCTCGCCGAGCAATCCTGGCACTTCGCCGAGCAACCCTGGCAGCTCGCCGACCACTACTACGACGACGGCGGCCACAACAGCGAGCAGTCTCCTGTCCGGGCTCTCATCCCTGACCTCGGCAGCGTCGCAATTGACGTCCCTGGGTGAATCCGTCGGTCAAGGACTCACATCGCTGGGTACCTCGATCAAGGACGGGGTCGAAAACGCGGTGAAAGAGATCGAGAAGGTTTTCGATACGAACAAGACCGAGGACAAAGATGGCGACGGCAAGCCGGACAGCACGGTCAAAGCCGAGTTCGACCTGGCTGGCAAGCACCTGAAGCTCGAGATCGGCGCCGATGGTCAGCCGAAATTCGTAATGACCGATGCGGACGGCAAGACCCATGAGTATGGGGTGAAGCTGGATGACAAGGGGAATCTGACGGTTTCGACCGACGACCCCAAGGGAGAGGGCGACGAGTCCACATCGGGCGACAAGTCCGCCTCGGAATCGACGCCGGAGAAGTCGAGTGGCGAATCTCCCGCGCCCGAAGGGACTTCATCAGGACAGTCGGGGACTGTTCCGGGGGTCCCGTCATCGGGCAAGCGCGAGGAGGATGGCGAGCATTATCCGGAACCGATGCCGAGCGGCACCCAACCCGGCGAGGCCGCCGATAGTGGCGCCGAACTCGCCGAGGCAGGGCCGTTGTGAGCATGCTGGCAATCAATCGGGAGGGATGACACCGTGGACTACGCCTACGAAATCGACTGTGTCGTGGAGGAACACCTGCGCGGGGTCCGGCGGCTTCAGCAGGAATACGAGGATATGCGGCAGAGCCTCAGTGGGCACGGCGGAGCCGAGGTGCTCGCCGCAGTCGAACAAGCTCGAGCGGAGTACGCGGAACAGGAGCGTCTCGCGGCGGAGGAGAAGGAGCGGCTCGAGGTCGAGGCGCGGGCAGAGCAAGAGCGCGTGGCGGCGGAGGCGCGTGAGCAGCGGGAGGCGATTGCGCGGTCGATCGCGGCTCGAAAGGCGCAGGATGTTGTGATGCCGATCGATGACGAAGGCGATGAGGAGTCGGAGTACTACCGTCGCAAGAGTTGGTTGGTCTGAAGGCGGGCGATTGTTGCGGTTTACCCGAAGACGTTGTGCCGCAATAGATCCAGCCGCCTAACCGCTCGGGTTACCAGCGGTCTTCCGCTTCGCGCAGGCGTTGGGTTGTTTGGTCGATCCAATTGGTGAAGTGGGTGGTCAGGGCGGTGGGGGTGGTGGGGCGGATGGTTATGTGGGGGCCGCGGAGTTCGGTGTAGCGGCCGTCGTTGGCTATGTCGTGCCACTGGACGGTGGTGCGGGGGGTGGTGAGTCTATTGACGGAGCCGGTGTGTAGGAGGGCGGAGCCGCCGCCGTCGGCCGGGCGGTTCAGCAGGCGTTGGTAGCGCTCGCGAGGGGAGTTGCGGGTGATGCTTTCGAGGTGGCCGTTGGGTCGGCCGTAGATGTCGTCGGGGTGGAAAGTTGCGGCTGGGTGAGTGCCGGGTGTGCAGGGTGGGAGGGAACTGGTCAGTTGGGCGGGGAGGTGGTCCACCGGGAACAGGCGGCAGCGGATGGGGCCGTTGGTGTCGCCGAAGGTGGCTTGGGCCAATGACATTGCGCGGTGCTCGGTGCGTGCGCCGACTATGCGGTAGACGCGGACGCCCCCGTTGGGGTTCTTGTGTTGGGTGGTGCCGCCGAAGATTTGGATGTGGATCGTCGAGGTGGACAGGGTGTGCAGGGCGAGCTCGATCTCTTCGAGTTCGTCGGGGGAGTAGCGCTCGCGCATGGTGACCCGGTGGGCGTCGAAATCGTCGCGGTAGGCGAAGCGGCTGGTGAAGCGAAGTGGATTGGGGAAGCGGTCGTTCGCGGGGCTGAACCACAGTGCAGCGAAATCGTCCGGTTCCCAAGTCCATTCAGCCATCTAGAGGTTCCAATCGATCGTGCGGTGTAGGTATGTCCGGTCGGAATACGTATTCCGGTTGCTGCCAGTGGGTTTGTCGGCGATGCGGCGGAGGAATCCGCTGGCGCTGCCCGAGTTTTGAGCCGGAGTAGCCGCGGCCGGTCGCTGCCCCGAGTTGAGTCGGCCCGGTGGCGCGCCGATACTCCGGCCGCATGATGTCGCGCACAGCCGGAGCGGATGTCAGCGCGATCAGGGGCGTACTGGCGGAGGCGATTCGGGGTTCTCGCCGATCACACCACCTTCGACAGTCCTTGCGATTTCGCCGAGCAGTTCCTCGGTGTTGGCGGCGTTGATGAGGTAGTCCGGTATCTGGTGGGTGCTGTCTTCGTCGGACTTTCCTCGGCCGGCACCCGCACCCATACCGCCCATTCCCATTCCGCTACGTCCGGTCGTCGAGGTGGATGTAGTGGCCGCGGCCGCAGCGGGATTGGTGGCGGTCGTGTTTGGGGTGCCGGATACGGTGCGGCCAGGGCTCGGCGACGTCGAAGTGGAACTACCCGGGGAGCCCGGCGAGCCCGTGGTGATCGGAGTCGAGCTCGGGGTTGTTGCGGTGCTCGGCGTTGTTGTGGTCGGGATAGTGGGTGTTGTCGTTGTCGGTGTGGTCGACGTCGTGCTGCTCGGGTTGGTCGAGCTCGTGGTGGTATCGGTCGGGTTGGTGTCTGTGGAAGACGGCTCTTCGGTGGTCTTGCCGCCATCGGTCTTCTCGGGACCTTCGCCGCCCGGGGTGGACGGACCGCCGGTTGTACCGGGGCCTCCCGTTCCGCCGGGGCCGGACGAACCCGGCTCGTTCCCACCGGATTTGGTCGGTCCGGAGATATCGAGTGGATCGGTCGGATCGAGCGCGGTGGGCAGCACGGGGACTCGGCCGTCGAATTCGGCGAATTTGTTCACGTAGTTCGTGAGCATGGCATTGCGGGCGCCAGCGGTAGCCTCGTTCTTGGTGGTCTCTTCCTCATGAGCGCGGGGCGGCCAGACATTTGCGGTCCAGGAGTGGTGGTTGGCTTCCGGAATTCCATTGGCGACCGCGCGGACTCCCTCGGCGGCGGACTGCATGTCGTTGGACATCTGCGTGATCAGTGGAGTCAGTTGGTGGGCGTCGGTGACGTATCGGTTGATCGCATCCTTGGCCTTGTCGGCGGCCGAACCTTCCCATGCCTCGGCGATGGAGCCCTGGACGGAACGGGCGAAAGTCTCTAGGCCCTGGTCCCATTGGGTGGCGACGTTGGAGTACGTCATGGCCGCGTCGTGGGATGGTTTGGGATCCAGCGGTTTGAACGCGTCCTCGATTTCGCCACGCTCCCAATGGAATACGTTCTCCCCCTTCGGGGGGATCTGGGTGGACTCATTGCCGGACAACGGATCGCCCCTTTCTTACAGACCTGGCCGGGAGAAGATTTTCGGCGTGGCCGGATTCTGCTGAGGCAGGTTCGTTTCCAGGCTCTTCAAGACCCACACCCCGACAACACAACGACACCAACCGTGAACGCGGCACCAACCACGAGCTTCCCCCTGCTGACCATCTGGTCCTCCCCGTCGCCGGATGTCGATGACATCGAACAGGGCTGGACCGGCTCCCCGCCCCCTTTTTTCAGCTGGATCGACCGTACCGAGCGGCCGATCACCGTGCAAGCGGTCCGCGAGCGAGTCCGCACAGGTCGTCCACGGTCGACAAATGCCGTCGCCCGACCCGGCCAACCGAGCGAACAACCGCGAAACCCACACGGCCCGTTGACAGTCCGCAGCCGCCGGCTTACCGTTAAAGCGGAATCGGATTCCGGTTCACCACTCCCGACCGATAGGCCACCCATGACCACCCACTGGACCCTCCCGCGCATCCTCGTCGGCGCCGTCCTCCTCAACACCCTCATCGGCCCCCTCCTCGCCGACCTGGTCATCCCCGATATCGCCGACCTCCACCTGCACAACCCCGCCTGGCCCCCACACGCCAAATTCCATGACGCCCAATACATCGGCATGGGCGTACTGATCGGCGCGATCGGCCTGGTCGTCCTGTGGCAGCGCACCGGAAACCTCCGTAACCAGTTCTTCCTGTCCGCCGCACTGGGATCCGTCACCTGGCTCGCTATGTACGGCGCGCTGCTCTTCCCGGGCACCGCCGCGCAGGATCCCGAGCATGCGGCCGACGCGACCAAGGTCATCGGAATGGATCCGCAACTGTTCATCGCCTTGGTGATGCTCATCTTCTTGACGGTCGCGATCGTGGTCGAACGCACCCGTGCACCGATCCCGAGCCCGGTCTAACCTACGACCGGCCAGCAGACAGGGAGATCGATGACCGACCGGAACATCCGCAAGCTCCGCACCGATGCTGCCCGCAACCGCGACCACGTGCTCGCAACCGCGACGGCGCTGTTCACCGAACGCGGTGACGAGGTGCAGATGGCCGATGTGGCGCGCGCCGCCGGGGTCGGGGTCGGCACCGTCTACCGCCATTTCCCGACCCGTCGTGCCTTGATCGAGGCGGCCGCGGAACAGCGCTTCGCCGGAATTCTCGAGTACGTGCGACGGACCTGCCTCCCGAATCCGGATACCAGGCAGGCGCTGGCGGGCTTCCTCGGCCATGTCGCCGAAGTGCACGAGCAGGGGCGTGTGCTGTCGAGCACCATCGAGTCGGTGCTCGGTAATACCGAACCGCGCGGTACGGTGCGCGACGATCTGGCCGAACTCGGTGCGGAACTACTGGCCAGAGGCCGGGCCGACGGCAGCATTCGCGCGGATGCCACCGTCGCCGACCTCTATATGCTCGTCGGCGCGGTCGCCACGATCAGCCGCGACGGGTTCGGCGATTGGCGGCGGTTCATCGAACTCGCGCTCGATGGACTACGTCCCTGACCACCAGCGCGCTATTTGCGCAATAGCTGCGCGATTTGCAGGACCGAGAGCTTCGGCTTCTCCTGCTCGGGCGGCGCTTCCGGATCGACCACCGTGGTGTGCGGGATGAGTGCCTCGGGATCGGAGAACGCTGCATATGTCTTGTCGCGCAACAGTTTGTGCAGCAGATAGCCGGTCAAGATGGCCCGGGTAGTCCGGGTGGTCTTGGCTTCATGCTTTCCGGCACCCAATGCCGCGAGCGCCCGACGCCCTTCGACAATGCCGTTGTGCGATGCCCCGTCGACCTCCCGCAACACCACCGATCCGGCCCACGCCGCGGCCAACGGGATCGCATTCGAGCTGACCGATTCGATATCGGTGGACCCCGCCAGCACCAATGCGGGCACATCGATATCGGGCGCAATGGTCTCGGCGGACGGCGCGGTCGGCGCCGGGTAGAGGGCGGCAACCGCGGCGACGTGGCGTTGTCCGGCGGCGATGACCGCCGCACCCGCGCCCATCCCGTGTCCAGCCAAGGCCAGGCGTTCCGGATGCACGCTGATCGCACCGTCACCCAACCGAACGCTGGTGCAGATATCCAGAGTGGTGAGCAGATCGGTGGCCAGCCCGAGATGTGACGGAATCGGCCCGCGCTCGGTATCGGGGGCCGCGACCACAAAACCCCAGGACGCCAGGTGTTCGAGGGTGGTGCGATAGTTGGCGGTGCCGGTCAGCCAGCCGTGGCCGAACGCGACCGCGGGCAGACTCAGTCCGGACTCCGGAGTGAACACCACGCCGGGCTGACCGGCGATGGCGAGATTGCCGCGCAGTACGCGGTGGGGCCCCCGGCTGGTCAGGGTGCTCAGAAGTGATTTCACAGACGCCGACACGACGTGAACGTTATCCGATAAGTACTCTGGTGAGCCATGTGCGGAATCGTGGGGTACGTCGGGTACCGGGACGCCCTCGGCGTTGTCGTTGACGCTTTGCGCCGCATGGAATATCGCGGGTACGACTCCGCGGGCGTCGCGATCCTGGATGGCGCGGGCGTGTTGGCGGTGGAACGCAAGGCGGGCAAACTGGCCAATCTCGAGGCCGAACTCGCCGAAGTCGGGACCGACCACTTCGCGGGCACCACCGGTATGGGACATACCCGCTGGGCTACCCACGGCGCGCCGACCGACCGCAACGCCCATCCGCACCGCGACACCACCAACAAGGTGGCCGTGGTGCACAACGGCATCATCGAGAACTTCGCCCCGCTGCGCCGGGAACTCGAGAACGCCGGGGTGGAGCTGGGCAGCGATACCGATACCGAGGTCGCCGTGCACCTGGTGGCGCGCGCGTATGCCGAGGGCCCGACCGCCGGTGATTTCGCCGCGAGCGCGCTGGCCGTGCTGCGTCGGCTCGAAGGCGCTTTCACCCTGGTCTTCGCCCATGCCGACCACCCGGATGTCATTGTCGCCGCGCGCCGTTCGACGCCGTTGGTCGTCGGTGTCGGCAAGGGCGAGATGTTCATCGCCTCCGATGTCACCGCATTCATCGAGCACACCCGCGAGGCCGTCGAACTCGGCCAGGACCAGGCGGTCGTGATCACCGCCGACAGCTATACGGTCACCGATTTCGCGGGCAACGACGCGCTGGCGCGGACCCGTCCGTTCACCATCGACTGGGATCTGGCCGCCGCCGAGAAGGGCGGCCACGACTTCTTCATGCTGAAGGAGATCGAGGAGCAGCCAGCCGGTGTCGCCGACACGCTGATCGGGCACTTCACCCACGACGCGGCCGGTGGCCGGATCGTGCTGGACGAGCAGCGCCTCGCCGATCAGGAACTGCGCGACTTCGACAAGGTGTTCGTCGTCGCGTGCGGCAGCTCGTATCATGCCGGACTGCTGGCCAAGTACGCGATCGAGCACTGGACCCGGCTGCCCGTCGAGGTGGAGCTGGCCAGCGAATTCCGTTACCGCGATCCGGTGCTGGACCGTTCGACGCTGGTTGTGGCCATCTCGCAGTCGGGCGAGACCGCCGACACACTCGAGGCGGTGCGACACGCGAAGGAGCAGAAGGCGCGCGTGCTCGCCATCTGCAATACCAATGGCGCACAGATTCCGCGCGAGTCCGATGCGGTGCTCTACACCAGAACCGGACCGGAGATCGGCGTCGCGTCAACCAAGGCGTTCCTCGCGCAGGTGGCGGCGAACTATCTGGTCGGACTGGCCTTGGCGCAGGCCCGCGGCACCAAGTATCCCGACGAGGTCGCGCGTGAATTCGCCGAACTCGAGGCGATGCCGCAGCTGGTGCAGCAGGTGCTGGAGACCGCACCGCAGGTGCGTGCCATCGCCCGCGAACTGGCGCACGTGCCGACCGTGCTGTTCCTGGGCCGCCACGTCGGCTACCCGGTGGCCTTGGAAGGTGCGCTCAAGCTCAAGGAGCTCGCCTACATGCACGCCGAGGGATTCGCGGCGGGTGAGCTCAAGCACGGTCCGATCGCGCTGATCGAGGAGGGGCTGCCGGTCATTGTGGTCATGCCCTCGCCCAAGGGGCGGGCGGTGCTGCACTCCAAGCTGCTGAGCAATATCCGCGAGATCCAGGCCCGCGGCGCCCGCACCATTGTGATCGCCGAGGAGGGCGATGACACGGTGCGTCCATTCGCCGACGACCTCATCGAAATCCCTTCGGCGCCAACGCTGTTCCAGCCGCTGCTGTCCACCGTGCCGCTGCAGATCTTCGCGGCGGAAGTGGCGCAGGCTCGCGGCTATGACATCGATAAGCCGCGCAACCTGGCCAAATCCGTCACGGTCGAATAGCGGTTCGCTGCTCAGCGCTGAAGACCACAGGCCCAACCAGAGCTCGACCCGAAGCATCAACGGCTGCGGCCGCCGAATTGCGCCCTGAACGACGCGGCTGGCCGACGTGTCGCGAGTGATTCGACCTGGACCGGGCGCGGATCGAGCGCGGCCCGATCGGTCTCGTCGGACGCACCCGTAGCTGCGCGAAGGAAACCGTCCCGCGCGGCCGAATCCCGATCGCCGCCAGTCGGTTCGGGGCGCTCAGAAGTGTGCGGCAACCAGCGGTTCGGTGGTCTCGCTCGCCCGTTCGGCGGTCCGGTGCTCCAGGATGCCGGACAGCACCGCGAGTCCGAGGGCACTGACGACCAAGCCGACGCCGACCCAGTTCGGTGCGGTGTACCCGTACCCCGCGGCGATCACCACACCGCCGAGCCACGCGGAGACCGCATTGCCGAGGTTGAACGCGCCGATATTCAGCGCCGAGGCCAGCGTGGGTGCCGATCCCGCCTGATCGAGAACGCGCTTCTGCAGCGGTGGGACGGTCGCGAAGCCCAGTGCGCCGATCAGTACGACGGTGATCGCGGCCGCGATTTTGTTGTGCGCCGTCAGTGTGAACAGTGCGAGCACCAGCGCTAGGCCGCCGAGTGTCGTGTAGAGCATCGGCATCAGGTGCCGGTCGGCGAATTTGCCGCCGATCAGATTGCCGAGGAAGAAGCCCATGCCGAACAGGACGAGCACCCAGGTGACCGAACTCTCCGCATAGCCGGTGACCTCGGTCATCATCGGCGCGAGGTAGGTGATCGCCGCGAAGACGCCGCCGAAGCCGAGCACCGTCATCGCCATGGCCAGCAGCACCTGCGGGTTGGCGAGTACGGCGAGTTCGTGCCGCAGGCGGGCGTCGTGTGCTGCCGGCTGGTCGGGGACCAGCGCGGCGATGCCGAACAACCCGGCCACGCCGACCAGCGCGACGAGCCCGAAGGTGAGCCGCCAGCCGAACTGCTGGCCGAGCAGGGTGCCGAGCGGTACGCCGACGATGGTCGCGACGGTGAGGCCGGTGAACATGATGGCGATCGCACCGGCCTTGCGGTCCGGGCGCACCAGATTTCCGGCGACCACCGAGCCGATGCCGAAGAAGGCGCCGTGGGCCAGCGAGGCGACGATGCGCCCGGTCAGCATGAGGTCGAAAGTCGGTGCGAGCGCGGACAATACGTTGCCCGCGATCAACAGCAGCAGGCTGATCAGCAGCATGCGCTTGCGTGATACCCGGGTGCCGAGTCCGGTCATGATCGGCGCCCCGACCAGTACGCCGAGCGCATACCCGGTGACCAGCAGACCCGCGGTGGGGATCGACACCGTGTAGGTGTCGGCGATGTCGGGGAGCAGTCCGACGACGACGAATTCGGTGGTGCCGATTCCGAAGGCGCCGAGTGTCAGGGCGAGTAGTGCGAGCGGCATGAGCATGAGCCTCCACGTGATGTTGCGCCTGAGCTTTACAGGCGACAACAATAATTGCAGACGCATAATGATTGCAAGCGCGGGCTATTGCGGTGGCCATCTATCCTGGAGGGGAAGAGCCCCGAAGCAGAAGGAATGCCATGACCGCGGATGCCGCCCTGACCGGCCTGGCCGATGGTTGGTACGCACTGTCACTGCTGCACGATCGGATCGAGGCGCATATCGAACGCGCCCTGCAATCCGGTCAAGAACTGAGCGTGCGGGAGTACTCACTGCTGGTCGTGCTCAGTCGCCAGCACGACGGACCCGGCGGACATCTGCGCATGAACCAGGTCGCCGAAGCCGTCGTGCTGAGTCAGAGCGCGACGACCCGACTGGTCACCCGTCTAGAAGACCGCGGCCTACTGCAGCGTTATCTCTGCCCGGACGACCGCCGCGGCATCTACACCGATGTCACCCCCGCGGGTCTGGAACTACTGGCCCGAGCGCGCCCCACCCACGACGAGGCCCTGTCGAGCGCCCTCGGCCAAGCCGCCGCCGACCCCGAATTGGCCCCCTTGGTCGCGGCAGTGGAGGCGATGAACACCAACGCAGCACACGGCGTGCGAGTTCTGCACGCTTAGCTGGTGGGGTGTCGGGTGACGCGACGTGATGGTGAGTCGTTCTCGGCCGGGCCGCTGGCGACCGTGAATTGGCAGCTGGTTGCGGCCGTGGGGCAATGAACTCCAACTCGGCACGGGGCGTGCAGGTCCCGCACGCATAGCCGATCCGGCGCGGCTACTCGACGGTGACGGTGCCGCGCATCTGGGGATGTAGCGAGCACAGATAGCGATAGGTGCCGGGCGCGATGAAGGTGTAGCTCCATTGGCCCCGGTCGAAGATCGGGCTATTGATGCCCATTGCCTTATCGCCGATGCCCTGCACAGTGTGCGGCACGCTGTCCTTGAACTTCCAGGTCACGGTGTCGCCGACCTTGACGGTGACGTCGGCGGGGGAGAACTTCATATCCGCGACATCGACGGTGACGGCGGCGGTTTTCGTATCGCCGGACTTGGCGGTGGGTGCCTGGCTGCTCGTCTCGGCTGTGGTGGTCGGGGCGGGTGACTTCGTTTCGCTGGAGCCGCAGCCCGCTAGCAAGAGCGTCGTCGCCAGGACGAACCCGGCTGCGACCCGGGTGGATATCGCACGGCGCACCATCGGCATGCTGGCCAAGCGTAGTCTGCTGACCGTGCGGGTCTGCGCGGCGCCATGGCGGTGCCGGTTCGACCGCGATGGCGATGCCCCGCACCAGCGGAATCGCAGTGCCCGACCGATACAGTGGAGGCGAGCGTTCATGTCCAGCCAGCGGGGCTATTTCACCGCCGATGAAGTGCGTACGGCCGAGGCCGAGCTGTTCGCCCGCGTCCCCGAGGGCATGCCGATGCATCGGGCGGCCTACGGATTGGCGACGGTGGTCGCGGGTGAATTGCGTGCGCGAACCGGCGGTATCGCGGGCCGGTCGGTGCTGCTGCTCGTCGGCTCGGGCGATAACGGCGGTGACGTGCTTTGGGCGGGTTCGATGCTGCGCCGCCGCGGCGTCGCCGTGACCGCGGTACTGCTGAATCCGGAACGTGCCCACCCGAAAGGCCTTGCCGCACTGCGCAAGGCGGGCGGTCGGATCCGAACCGCATCGGACGTGATACGCGATGGTGCGGCTGCAGGATCGGGGCACGGTGCGGCAATTCTGGCCGAAACCGGTTCGGCAGCACCTGATCTGGTGATCGATGGCATCGTCGGTATCTCCGGCCGTGGTCCACTGCGCCCCACGGCGGCGGAACTCGTTGCCGCTCTGAATGTTCCGATCATCGCGGCGGATCTTCCCAGCGGAGTGGATCCGGATACCGGTGCGGTCACCGGCCCCGCCGTTCGCGCCGCTGTCACCGTCACATTCGGCGCCTACAAGCCGGTGCATGCCCTGGCCGCGCCCTACTGCGGACGAATCGAGCTGGTGCCCATCGGTTTACGACTACCGGAACCGAATCTCGCGGCCCTGGCGCCAGCGGAGATCGGTGCGGGATGGCCGACCCCGGGCTCGACCGACGATAAGTACACCCAGGGAGTGACCGGTATCTGCGCTGGCAGTGACACCTACCCCGGAGCCGCGGTGCTTTGTACGGGTGCCGCCGTCGCGGCCACCTCGGGCATGGTCCGCTATGCCGGAACCGGTGCGGCCGCGGTGCTCGACCACTTCCCCGAAGTCATCGCCGCCCCGACCATCTCGTCCACCGGCCGAGTCCAGTCCTGGGTTTTCGGTCCCGGCGCTGGCACCGATGCCGACGCCAGCAAACGGCTCGCCGAAATCCTGTCCACCGACCTTCCTGTCGTCGTCGACGCTGACGGCCTCACCCTGGTCGCCGCCGATCCCGACCTGGTCCTCGGCCGCACCGCCCCCACCGTCCTCACCCCGCACGCCGGTGAATTCGCCCGCCTGACCGGACATGAGGTCGGCCAGGACCGGGTATCCGCCGTGCGCGATCTCGCCGAATCCTGGCAACTCACCGTCCTGCTCAAAGGCCGCGCAACCCTGGTGGCCACCCCGGGCCGACCGGTACTCGTCAACGAGGCGGGCGGCTCCTGGGCCGCCACGGCGGGCGCGGGTGACGTCCTGTCCGGGATTATCGGCGCCCTCCTCGCCGCGGGCCGCGATCCGGCCTGGTCCGCGGCCGCTGCCGCCCGCGCCCATGCCCTGGCCGCCAACCTCGCCGCCCACGAAAACCACCCGTCAGCCGCCCCCACCTCCGCAACGCCCCTGCTCGAACACCTCCGCCCCGCCATCCGCATCCTGCGTGCTCTTGCCGCGCACTGACCAGCGCTGGCTTTCGCCCGGCCGCCCGGCCGCGCCGGGTGCCGGTGACCGTTCGCGACCCTCACTGGAATACTTCCGCACATCAAGACCATCTCTGCGCCGCCCCGACCTCGGTGCCGCCCCTGCTCGATCACCCCCGCCTCCGCCATTCTGCGTGCAGTTGCAGCCAGCTGACCCGGGGGTATGCCCGCGGTGACCGACGCCCTCGCGCGAGCGTTACGGCGAATGGCAGGATCAGTAGCCGTGGAGGCGCAAGTGGAGACGGTTGTCGATCTGGATGCCATTGCCCACAACGTGCGGGTTCTGCGGGAATACGCCGGTGATGCGGCGGTGATGGCGGTGGTCAAGGCCGACGGCTACAACCACGGCGCTGTCGAGGTCGGCCGGGCCGCACTGGCGGCCGGGGCCGTTGAACTCGGGGTCACCACGGTCGCCGAGGCGGTGCAATTGCGCGAGGCGGGCATTACCGCGCCGATTCTGTGCTGGCTGAACAATTCCGATGCCGACTTCGGCGCCGCGATCGAACACGATATCGAGATCGGTGTCTCATCCCTGGCCCATCTGCGGGCCGTCGAGGCGGCGGCACGCGGCATCGGCCGGACCGCCATCGTCTCGCTCAAGGTCGACACGGGCCTCAATCGCAACGGCATCGCGGCGCTCGAGTACCCGGCGGTGCTCGCGGCGCTGCGCGCGCTGGTGGACGAGCAGGTGGTGCGGTTGCGCGCGATCTTCTCCCATCTCGCACACGCCGACGAGCCGGAACACCCCTACCTCGATGTCCAGCGCGACCGGTTCGTCGATGCCATCGCCACCGCCAAGGAATACGGTCTCGAACCGGAGCTGGTCCACCTCGCCAACTCGGCTGCCACCGTGACCCGCCCGGATCTCGCCTTCGATATGGTCCGCCCCGGCATCGCGATGTACGGACTCTCCCCGATACCCGAACTCGGCGACTTCGGCCTGCGGCCCGCGATGACCTTCCAGGCCCGCGTCGCATTGGTGAAGCCGGTCGCCGCCGGAGAAGGCGTCTCATACGGCCACCAGTGGATCGCACCGCGCGACACCACCGTCGCCCTTATTCCGGCCGGATACGCCGACGGCGTGTTCCGCCCGTTGAGCAACCGATTCTCGGTGTGGCTCGGCGGTGCGCTGCACCCCGGTGTCGGTCGCGTCTGCATGGACCAATTCGTCGTCGACCTGGGCGATAACGCGGCGGGCGTCACCGAGGGCGACACCGCGATCCTGTTCGGCGCGGACCGACCGCGGGCCCAGGACTGGGCGGATCTGCTCGGCACCATCCACTATGAGGTCGTGTGCGCACCACACGGCCGAGTGGTCCGGCGCCATGTAGGAGGGGGAACCGGATGAGAAACCGCACCGTCGTCGGTGGAGTGGCCACCGCCGGTGTGGTCGGCGCGCTGGCGGGCGCACACACCTTGCGACGCATCGGCGCCCGGGTGCTCTGGCCCGCCCGTGTCGATGAATACCGCGACGAGAACTTCAACCTGCTCGACGAGGACCGCTCCGGCGCGGTGCTCACCGAAGACGGTGTGCGCCTGGCCACCAGGGAATGCGGTCCGCCCGACGCCCCGGTCACCGTGATCTTCGTACACGGCTTCTGCAACACCATGGAGACCTTCCACTTCCAGCGCCGCGATCTGGAAAAGCGTTGGGGCCCAAGGGTTCGCCTGGTCTTCTTCGATCTGCGCGGCCACGGCCGCTCCGGCACACCGACCACCAAGAGCTGTACCGTCGCCCAACTCGGCCGCGATCTGGCCGCCGTCATCGAGGCGACCGCGCCGACCGGTCCGGTGGCCCTGGTCGGTCATTCGCTCGGCGGTATGGCGGTGCTGGCCGCGGCCGCGCAGTTTCCGGAGTTGTTCGCGGCGCGGGTGATCGGGATCGGTCTGCTCTCGACCGCGGCGGCCGAGGTCACTTCGACGGGCATTACCCAGCTCTTGCGCAACCCCGCGGTCGACGGCTTCCGTTTGGCCGTGCACACCGCACCCACGCTGGTGCAGGCCGGGCGCAGCGCCGTCCGGCATGTGATCACGCCGATACTGCACGTCAGCTCCTATCACGGACATGTGAGCCCCACCCTGTCGCGCTTCACCATGCTGATGATCGACCGCACGCCCGTCGAGACGATCGTGAAATTCCTCGAGATCTTCGAACTGCACGACGAATCGGCGGCGCTGCCAACGCTCGCGCATCTGCCGGTGCTGGTGCTCGGCGGCGCGCACGATGTCGTCATCCCGTTCCGCAATTCGCGGGCGCTGGCGCGCGAATTGCCGCAAAGCGAACTCATCCGCCTCGATGACGCCGGGCATATGGCGCACCTGCAATTCCCGGATATCGTCAACGCCGCGCTCGACCGGCTACTGGTGCGCGCCGGTGTCATCGAGCACATCCCGTCAACCTCGGAGGTCGCCGGTGGCTGAACGGCAGCAGCGGATCCTGCCCACGGTCGCCGATACCGAGGCCTTCGGTCGCGAACTCGCCGCCGGACTCGGCGCGGGTGACCTGGTGGTGCTCGACGGACCCCTCGGCGCGGGCAAGACCGCGCTGACTCGCGGCATCGCCGAGGGACTCGGTGTGCAGGGCCGGGTCAGCTCACCGACATTCATCATCGCCCGCCAGCACCGCGCCGGAGCGCGTGTCGGCGCCGAGCCGGTGCCGCTGGTGCATGTGGACGCCTATCGACTCGGCGGCGACCTGGACGAGCTGGACGCGCTGGATCTCGATACCGATCTGCATCAGGCGGTCGTGGTGGTGGAGTGGGGCAAGGGTGTTGTGGAACACCTCGCCGAGCGGCATCTGTACGTGTTGCTCTCGCGCGAGCCGAATTCCGATGTCCGTACCGCGATCTGGGAATGGGTCGGATAGCCCGCGATCGTCGCTGATCGTCGCGGTGGTGTAGCCACCGAGTAGCTCCGCACCGCGCGCAGGTACCACCCGGTATCGTTGGGTCAATCATGCTTGTACTAGCCGTCGACACCGCGACACCCGCCGTTACCGCGGGATTGGTGGAACTGGAGCAGGCCGCATCCGGCACCGGTGCCCCGGCGCGAGTGCGCACCGTCGCCTCGCGCGTCCGGGTCGACGCCCGCGCCCATGCCGAGGTGCTCACCCCGCAAATCCTCGAATGCCTCTCGGAGGCAGGTCGTTCCAGGGCCGATATCGATGCCGTCGTGGTCGGCATCGGGCCCGGTCCGTTCACCGGACTCCGGGTCGGCATGGCGACCGCCGCCGCCTTCGGTGACGCGCTCGGCCTGCCGGTCTACGGGGTCTGCAGCCTCGACGCGATCGCCTCCGACGCCGCGCTCGAACCCACGGTGGTGCCGGACATCACAGCCGAGAGCGAGCTCCTGGTGGTTACCGACGCGCGCCGTCGCGAGGTGTACTGGGCGCGCTACCGTGACGGACGTCGCATCGAGGGCCCGGATGTGAACAAGCCCGGTGATCTGGATCCCGTGCACGCCAGCATGATCGCCGGATCCGCCTCGCACGTCGACCTGTTCGACCTGCCCGTGCTTCCGGCCGAGACGCCATCGCCCGCCGGGCTGGTGCGCGTCGCGGCCGCCGAACTACTGGCGCGCACCGTCCCGGAACCGTTGGTCCCGCTGTACCTGCGCAGGCCGGACGCGGTCGAACGCAGTTACCGCACGCTCGATCGGACGGGGGCGTGACGGCAGTGGAGACCGGTAGATCCATGATTCGCATCGAGCCCATGGACGGCGCGGATATCGAACGCTGCGTCGAACTCGAACAACTGCTGTTCCCGGAGGACGATCCGTGGCAGGCGGTGTCCTTCCGCTCCGAACTGGCCGGGCCGCACAACCGCTATATCGTCGCCCGCGACGACGCCGGGCGGATGGTCGGCTACGCGGGCATCGCACTGCTCGGCGATGCCGAACACCCCGAGGCCGAGGTGCACACCATCGGCGTCGATCCCGGCTGCCATCGCTGCGGCATCGGCACCATGCTGCTGGAGGCGCTGCTCGCGGAGGCGGGCAAGCGCGGCGGACCGGTCTTCCTCGAGGTGCGTACCGACAATGCCCCGGCCATCGCGATGTACGCCAAACACGGCTTCCATATCATCGGCCTGCGCAAGAACTACTACCACCCGAGCGGCGCCGACGCCTACACCATGCGCAGGCCCGAGCTGACCGCCGCGAACCAGGCCTGGGGCCCGCAGCCGAGCGAAACGGCACAACCGAACGAGGTGCTCTCGTGATCGTCATGGGTATCGAAAGTTCCTGCGACGAAACCGGAGTCGGTATCGTGCGCCGCCACGCCGACGGAACCTGCGAACTGCTCGCCGACGAGGTCGCCTCCAGCGTCGAACAGCACGCCCGCTTCGGCGGTGTGGTGCCGGAGATCGCCTCGCGCGCACATCTCGAGGCCATCGTGCCCGCGATGCGCCGGGCGCTGGCGGCCGCGGGCATCAGCAAGCCCGACGCGCTCGCGGTGACCATCGGCCCCGGACTGGCCGGTGCGCTGCTGGTCGGTGTCGCGGCCGCGAAAGCCTATGCGGCAGCGTGGGATGTGCCCTTCTACGCCCTGAACCATCTCGGCGGACATGTCGCCGTCGATACCCTCGAGCACGGTCCGATGCCGCCGTGCGTTGCGCTGCTGGTCTCCGGCGGGCATACGCATCTGCTGCACGTCACCGATCTGTCCGAGCCGATCGTCGAACTGGGCAGCACCGTCGACGACGCCGCGGGCGAGGCCTTCGACAAGGTGGCCAGGCTGCTCGGCCTCGGCTTCCCGGGCGGGCCCGCGCTGGATGCCGCTGCCGCGCACGGCGATCCGAAGGCGATCGCCTTTCCGCGCGGTATGACCGGACCGCGCGATCCGCGCTACGACTTCTCCTTCTCCGGTCTGAAGACCGCCGTCGCCCGCTACGTCGAGGCGGCCCAGCGCAATGGCTTCACCGCCGAGGAGCTGCCGATTCCGGATATCGCGGCGTCCTTCCAGGAATCGGTCGCCGATGTGCTCACCATGAAGGCGGTGCGCGCGGCCCAGGACGTCGGGGTCGACACCCTGGTGCTCGGTGGTGGCGCCACCGCCAATTCCCGAATCCGCTCCATGGCCGAAGAACGTTGTGCGGCGGCCGGATTGCGCTTGCGCGTCCCCAAACCCCGCCTGTGCACCGACAACGGTGTAATGATCGCGGCCCTTGGCGCCCACGTGATCGCGGGCGGCGCAACACCATCGCCCTTGACGGTCGCCACCGACCCCGGCCTCCCGGTCTCGGTCAGTCGAGTCGGCTGACTCCCCATAGGATTCGATCGCGACCGAGCGCGCGGCTGCCCAGCGCAGCGCTGTCCGGCACCGAGCGCGCACGCTGGTCAGCCGTTCGGCCCAACTCTCACCACGGCTCCCGACTGCCCGGAAGACGATCCCGAATTCGCCCTGGGCGGAAGGGGAATTCGCGATTGCGCAGGCGCCTGCGTCGTACCGGTCGGCGGCACCGTCGACGAGTCCTGGGCCGGAGTGTGTTCCGGCCCAGACGAGCCCACACCCGGCGCATTCGAATTACCGAACAGCGGACCGAGCAACTCCGGGAACGGAATCGGCGGCAGATTCGGATCCGGACGCAGCGTCGGCGCGTTCGGGATGGTGGTCGCGGCCGGTGTCGAGGTGGTCGAGGTCGGCGGCTGACTCCGATCCGGGGTGAGCGAGGGGATATTGGCGCCGGAGGGCCGGTTCGGGCTCTCCCGGTTCGGGCCGGTGGTCGAGGTACCCGCGCCGGTCGCCGGCACCGCCGACACCGGCGGCATCGGTAGTTGCGCGCTGCTGGTGGTGCCCGCCGGAGAGATCTCATCGTCGCCGGTCGGCGCGAATGTCTTCACGCCGTAGCCGACGACCAGCCCGACCACCACGATCGCACCCGCCAGCGTGCCGACGACCTTGGTGAAGGTGCCGACCGGTGCGTCGGCCGCGCCGAGCGCGACCACCGGGAATACCGACGGCTGCATCGAATCCGCCACCAGTGCCGCGCCTTTGGCGATCACCGCCTCCGGATCGTCGACGGTGTGCACCGGCAGATTCAGCTCACGGGCGAGGGTGGAGATCACCGCGGGGATATTGGCGCCGCCGCCGATCACGATCACGGCCTGCGGGAACTTCGGCGACCGCGCGAATGCCGCGGCGGCGAAGACGGCCGTATCGCGCAGCAGATCCGAGATCAGTTCCTCGAAGTCGGCCCGGGTCAGCTTCAGCGGCTGCCCGGCGACATGGTCGATGGTCACCGCGGGCGCGATCGACAGATGTTCCTTGGCGGCGCGACCGCGGTTGGTCAGCATGCCCCGGTTGGGTCGGGTGCCGCGGCGGGCGTAGTGCAGATCGACGAGGTGGTGATAGATCAGCTCATCGATGGCGTTGCCGCTGATAGCGCCGGTGCGTTCGGTGCGCAGGATGTCGGCGTCCGCCTGGTCGGCGACGGTGATGCTGAGGCCGGTCGCACCGAGATCGACAATGGCGACGGTTTCGTAGCGGTCGACCAGTCCGGTGTGGCGCAGATAGGTGAGCGCCGCGGTGCCTTCCGGAACCAGCCGCAGATCGCGCTGTTTGCCAGTGGCCGAACGGATTACCTGCGCCTGCTCCTTGCTGCGGTAGGCCACGGCGACAGTGGTCGGTGGGCGACCGGCGGCGGAGTCGACACCGATCGGTTTTCCGCCCGCGAAGCGTGCGCCGACCGGCTGCGCGGGGAAGGCCACGTCATAGGAGAGCTGCGTAGTCGGGAGCTGGGTCGTCATCAACTCGATCGAGGACGCGACGAGATCGCCGAGATCGGAGTGGGCCGCGTCCGCAGAGACCACCCGATAGTCGAAACTCTGTGCGCCATTGGACGCGGTTGCGACCAGCGCCGAGCACACGACCTCGTTACCGGCCGAGATGCCGAGGGATGTTCGCATGTCACCTCCCTTCGAGCGGATGGTCATGGTGGTGCCGACCATCTCGAATGGACAGCCGAAACGCCCGCGTGGATGGCGAACGATTCGGACGCGGGACCCGGCCGACCCGTTGTCCGGATGGGTCGCTGGGACGGCCATGGATCACGTGTGGTCTTGCCCTCTGGTGAAGCTTCTTCTGAAGAATGTTTGTACTGTGACGTTGGTTCGGACTGGTGCTGACGCTGACGTTGCTCTGGCGAAACAGGGTATTGCTGTGTGCCGCAGGGTATTTCCTGACGGTCTGTGCTCCCCCCACGACGCCGGTTCATGACGAACACGGCAAGCGAAGCACGATCGTCGTCAATACTGTCACAATCCGTTATCCGAACGTTACAGATTTGACGAAGTCTTGGGAAGCCCTCAGACCCCTGGGCGTGGCGTGGTCTGTGACACGCGCGGCGCGGTCGACGACACGGCCACGGCGCTGTCGGCGACGCCGACACGGCGCGACCAACGGTTTGGCACAGTCCAACCTTGAGCGCTGGCACTCTCATGTATAGAGTGCTAGTCGGCACTGTGTGATGTGCGTGTGCCAGTTCGACTACTGAGCAGGGTCCCGGCACCCGCGACGACGGGGCTGATGCGCAGGGTCGAGTCCGGGTGGCCAGTGGCGACTGCTTGCGGGCCGCTCGAAACAACACCGATACCGATAGTCCGGGACAACAGTTCCGGACGACCGCAAATCCCCTGAAAGTGGAGGGCTCAACGTGGCGAGCGTGAACATCAAGCCGCTCGAGGACAAGATCCTCGTCCAGGCCAACGAGGCCGAGACGACGACGGCCTCCGGCCTGGTCATCCCCGACACGGCAAAGGAGAAGCCGCAGGAGGGCACCGTCATCGCCGTCGGCGAGGGCCGCGTCACCGACAAGGGTGACCGCATCCCGGTCGACGTCAAGGAAGGCGACGTCGTCATCTACAGCAAGTACGGCGGCACCGAGATCAAGTACCAGGGCGAGGAATACCTCATCCTGTCGGCGCGCGACATCCTGGCCGTCGTCACCAAGTAGCCGATAAGGCACATGCGTTCCGCCCCGGTGTCTTTCGCGACCCGGGGCGGAGTGCGTTCGGCCCAGAACACACAGGAGCTGACAACACATGGCAAAGCAGATCGAGTTCGACGAGAAGGCTCGTCGTGCTCTCGAGCGCGGCGTCGACAAGCTCGCCGACGCGGTGAAGGTCACCCTCGGGCCGCGTGGTCGCCACGTCGTGCTCGCGAAGGCCTTCGGTGGCCCCACCGTCACCAATGACGGTGTCACCATCGCGCGCGATATCGACCTCGACGACCCCTTCGAGAACCTCGGCGCCCAGCTCGTCAAGAGCGTCGCCACCAAGACCAACGACGTTGCGGGTGACGGCACCACCACCGCCACCGTGCTGGCCCAGGCGCTGGTGCGCACAGGCCTGAAGAACGTTGCCGCCGGCGCGAACCCGATCTCGGTCGGTTCGGGCATCGCCAAGGCCGCGGACCTGGTGTCCGAGGCGCTGCTGGCGCAGGCCACCCCGGTCTCCGGCGAGCAGGCCATCGCGCAGGTCGCCACCGTCTCCTCGCGCGATGAGGAGATCGGCGAGATGGTCGGCAAGGCGCTGGCCACCGTCGGCAAGGACGGCGTTGTCACCGTCGAGGAGTCCTCGACGCTGCAGACCGAACTCGTCGTCACCGAGGGCGTGCAGTTCGACAAGGGCTACCTCTCGCCCTACTTCGTCACCGATGCCGACAGCCAGCAGGCCGTCCTCGAGGACGCCTACATCCTGCTGAACCGGGAGAAGATCAGCTCGCTGCCCGATCTGCTCCCGCTGCTGGAGAAGATCGCCGAATCCGGTAAGCCGGTGCTGATCATCGCCGAGGACGTCGAGGGTGAGGCGCTGTCCACCCTGGTCGTCAACTCGATCCGCAAGACCCTCAAGGCCGTTGCGGTGAAGGCCCCGTTCTTCGGTGACCGTCGCAAGGCGTTCCTCGACGATCTGGCCGTCGTCACCGCGGGCACCGTGGTCAACCCGGATCTGGGTATCTCGCTGCGCGAGGCGGGCATCGAGGTGCTCGGCAAGGCGCGTCGCATCGTCGTCACCAAGGACGACACCACGATCATCGACGGTGCCGGCACCGCCGAGGACATCGCGGCCCGTGGCGCGCAGCTGCGTCGCGAGATCGAGGCGACCGATTCGGATTGGGATCGGGAGAAGCTCGAGGAGCGACTGGCCAAGCTGGCCGGTGGCGTCGCGGTGATCAAGGTCGGCGCGGCCACCGAGACCGCCCTCAAGGAGCGCAAGTACCGGGTCGAGGACGCGGTGAGCGCGGCCAAGGCCGCCGTTGACGAGGGCATCGTGCCCGGTGGTGGCACCGCCCTGGTGCAGGCCGCCGCCAAGCTCGTCGAACTGCGCGACTCGCTGTCCGGCGATGAGGCCGTCGGTGTCGAGGTGGTGCGCACCGCACTGCGGGCGCCGCTGTTCTGGATCGCCACCAATGCTGGTGTCGACGGCGCCGTGGTGGTCAGCAAGGTCGCCGACGGTAAGGAAGGCTTCAATGCCGCCACCCTCACCTACGGTGATCTGCTCACCGACGGTGTGGTGGACCCGGTGAAGGTGACCCGCTCGGCCGTCGTGAACGCGGCGTCGGTGGCTCGGATGATCCTGACCACCGAAAGCGCCGTGGTCGACAAGCCCGAGGAACAGGAGCACGACCACAGCCACCACGGCCACGCGCACTGAGTTCACCCCTCAGCTGACGGCCCAATGGCAAAGGCCCCCGGGACCATCCGGTCCCGGGGGCCTTCGTTGTGAACAATATGAACGCAACTACCGCACAACAAGTCGAAAAATATCAATCGCGGTAACGGATTTCGCCTCGACGAGGCGGCGCTGACTCAGGATGCGACGGGCGGTTGTTCCGCGGCGATGGCGGCGAGCAACCGGCCACGCAGGGCGGCGGGCGGCTGGGCCGCCGTCGCCACCGCGAGGGCGGAGAGGACTTCCTTGGTCTGCTGCACTTCGGTCATGAATTCCGCGCGTAGCGCTGGGTCCTCACCGTCGAGCACTCCCTGTATCGCATTGTGGTCTTCGTCGTCGATCGATCCGAGCGCGACGGCGTGCGCGAGATCGATCTGCGCTTCGTTCATCTCACGGCACCCCCAAACTTTTCTTCAGTCGTGTCAATCCGTCCCGTATGCGGGACTTAACGGTCGGTAACCCTACGCCGAGGTGGGTCGCGACTTCCGCGTAGGTTCGCCCGCCGTAGTAGGCGAGCGATATGGCCTCCCGTTGGGTGTCTGTCAATGTCCCTAGACCTTCCAGGACGGCCTGCTGTTCGAGTCGTCGCTCCACTTCTTCGGTGACCTCATCGAATTCGTTGCCGAGAACCCTTATCCCGTACGCAACTTCACGCAGGGTATGGGCCTGTTCGGCGCGGACCCGGTCGACGGCTCGTCGGTGGGCGAGGGTCATCAACCACGTCACCGCGGATCCTTTGGCGGCGTCGAAACTTGCCGCGGTCCGCCAGATCTGCAGAAAGACCTCCTGTGTGGTCTCCTCCGCGTATCCGGGGTCGTGCAGTACGCGTAGCACCAGACCGAAGACGCGCGCGCACGTTCGGTCGTACAGCTCAGCGAATGCCTCCTGGTCGGATCGGCCGCAGCGTTCGAGAAGTGCGGCGAGCTCGATACTTTCGGCGGCGCGTGCCGTAACCGCAGAATCCACCCGGATGTCGGGTGGGATGGCTTCTCTTCGGAACGAGTCGCCCTCTGCGGCCGGCGGCCGCGTTGTCACAACGCTCCATTCTGTGTCATCGGTCACTACCGTAGCGGGTCGCTATGACACCCGATTCGGCGGGGTGCAGGCAAACCGCGTGTTGCCTGGCAACTTTCTGGAAAACTTCAACACGCCAGGTGTTTCCAGAAGAGACACGCCGTGACGCGCCGATAGTTATCGCGAAACGCCGGATGTGCAACCGACTTCGGCTTGTGGCCATCGCCGGTTGTTTGCTAGGGATTCGGCGCGCCGCGCCGGACGGATGGGAAGAAGTTCGTTTATACGGCCATACGACGGCGGTTGCGCCGGGCGTGCATCTCGCGCTCGGTTTCGGACATACCGCCCCAGATGCCATACGGCTCGCTGACTTTGAGGGCGTGGCTGCGGCACTGCATGAGCACCGGGCAGGCCCGGCAGATCTCCTTGGCGCGCATCTCGCGTGCGGTGCGGGCGCGACCGCGTTCACCGTCCGGGTGGAAAAACACCGCGGAGTCCTGGCCTCGGCAGGATCCTCGCATCTGCCAATCCCAGACGTCCGCGTTCGGTCCGGGGAGGTGGGTAGGCATGGGCATGGTGAACTCCTCGTGGTGCGAGCTCGTCAGCGTTGTCGAGCAGTTGTTCTGCAACAGTTGTGGCCACGGCGCTGGATCGGCGCGGCGTGCCCTGGGCTCGCCTATTGCGGTCGCTGCAATTTCGCGCGGCGCCGACCGTGGCGATGAGCTACGTTAGGTCCAGCCGCGAAATTCCGTCAATAGTTCGATGCAGCAGTTTTCGAAATCTTTAGCTGCGAAATTTAACCTCCGGGCTGTTTACTTTTAACGCCTTTCCAGTAATACTGATCGGTTGACCAGTGACGGGGATCTCTTGGCATGATGCCAGTATTCCGCATTCCCGCAGGTGGGAACGGGTTTGGTGGTTGCGCCCCGATGATCGGGCGGTCCTCGTAGACGTGGGTCCTGTCACAGTGTCGGTCGGCGGCTCCGGCGTACGGTCGATCGGAGATGGCAGAAACGGGACGCTGAGGTTAATTGCGCGAAACGCATGTGAATTCCAGTCACACGCGCTACGGGATTGCCGGGACACTTTTACTTGATGGAAACACGGCATCGGCGACAGAAATGCTGAATAGTAGCCGGATCGACCCCACTGGCGGCTTCTCGGCGTGCCGCCGGTCGCGCCGCGCAGGATAGAGTTCGGCCGTGCTCGCGTCAGCTTCCCCTATATATATCGAGTCCGCCATGCTTGCCGATGCGGCCTTCGGCACCTGCCCCGAACGTGCCGCTACCGAGTTGCCAGCTGCCGCGCACCCCCTCGATTCCTGGTATCGGGCGGTGATTCTGGGGGGCCAGGGTCGCTACGCCGCGGCACGCGAGGAGTTGCGCTCGCTATCGGCCAGCGCCACCGATCCGGTATTGCTCTCGCTGGCCGCGAGCACCGCGGGTTCGCTGCTGCGCCAGCTCGGCTGGCATGCCCGCGCCGCGGCCTTCGACGGTCGTGCGGCCGCGTTGAGCCTGCCGACCGGATCCGCCGATCGTGCCGAGTTCGGGCCGAATCGCGTCGACGCGATATGCGATGCGCTGACCGGTCTCGCGGCCGATGCGCTCGGCACCGGCCGTCTCGCGCTGGCCACCCGGCTGCTGCGGCGCAGTCATGACGAACTGACCCGTGCCGGGACGTCGGCGGGCTGGCGGGCGCTGATCCGCTGGCATTGGGTCTGTGCGGAGACCGCACTCGCCTCCGGGGCCGCCGACACCGCGGCGCCGCACGCCGCGACGGCCCTCGCGCTCGCCGAGCAGGGACCCTCGGTTCGGCACCGCGTGAAGTCCAGGCTTCTGGTCGCCGCGACCGCGGCTGCCTCCGGCGACAGTGAGCGCGCGCGCGTGCTCGCCGATGAGGTCGCCGAACAGTGCCGCGAGCACGAATTGCTGCCATTGCGTTGGGCCAGTTCGATGTTGCGCGCCGGGGTGTCCGCCGGGACTCGTGCGAGTGCGGCCGAGGCCGACGCGCGGCGGTGCGCCGAGACCATCGGCCGTCGTGGCGGGCACTTTCGTCCATGAGTGATTCCCGAGTCTGATCTAGAGACGACCGTGTTGCCCGTACCCGCGGGTTGTATCGCTATTGTTAGATCCGTTCCGCCCCTTCGGCGGAAGCACTGTTCATCACCGACGGTGCCACTTGTAACGCCAGGAAATTCTCTGACGATGACGAACACGGGCGAAGAGTTGGACCTCGCCGTCGCTGCCGCTGCGCAGGGCGACAGATCCGCTTTAGCCCAGGTACTCGAAATGGTCCGCCCGTTGGTGGTGCGCTATTGCCGCGCGCGGATCGGCGCTGCGGAGCGTGGACAGCTCTCCGCGGACGACGTTGCGCAGGAGGTATGTCTGGCTGTGATGACAGCCTTGCCCCGGTATCAGGACCAGGGCAGGCCCTTCATGGCCTTTGTATACGGAATCGCCTCGCACAAGGTCGCCGACGCACATCGCAACGCCGCCCGTAACAAGGCGGAGGCAATGGCCGAAGTACCAGATGTCATATCCACCGACCAAGGTCCGGAACAGCGAGCACTGGAATCCGAAACGAGCAGGCAGATGAACAGCCTGCTCGCGACGCTTCCGGAGAAGCATCGCGAGATTCTGATCCTGCGTTTGGTCATGGGTTTGTCAGCAGAAGAAACCGCAGTCGCCGTGGGCAGTACGGCGGGTGCGATACGCGTCGCTCAACACCGGGCGCTCGCGAAACTGAAGTCACAAGTGGCGAGGGCAGGTGAAATGTATGGCTAGGGATGGCGAGCGCGGTCGGGGCGACTGGAAGGCGCGACGTGGATCGCGGAACAGCGGTCCCTACGCCGGGAGCGGTGACACCGGACCGGTGGACATCGCGGCGGTGCGCCGAGACGATGCGCTGATCGATGCCATTGCTAGCAACGGGCCGGTGCAGACCGACTCCGCGGAGGAGTATCAGCTCGCGACGCTGCTGGCGGACTGGCGGGCGGAGCTGATTTCCCCACCGCTACCCAGCGAACCGAGTCTCGATGAGATCGTTGCTGCGGTCAACCAGGAGATCGGTGCCCGGCAGGTTCGCATCGGTGCGCAATCGGGTACGCGATTACGGCTTGTTCGTCCGATCCTCGGGACAGCGGCCGCGCTGGCTCTGGTCATCGGCGGACTTTCGGCGTTTTCCTATGGTGCCGCCCCGGGTGATCCGCTGTGGCGGGTCAAGGAAGTCGTGTTCAGCGAGCAGGCGCAGAGCACCGTGGTGCAACGTGCCGACAATGATCTGGCGAACGCGAAAGTGATGCTCGATCAGGGCAATCCGGATATGGCCAGGCAAAAGCTGGAGGGCGCCAAGGCAAATGCGGAGCTGATCGACGATCCGGCCAAACGCGACAAGCGGATCAGTGAATTCGATGCGTTGCTCGCGCAGTTGAGCAAGATCGCCCCGGAGATCGCGAAGTCGCTCGCGCCGAGTACGTCCTCGACGACGCCGAGTTCGGTGACCGATGGCAGCACCATCACCGCACCGACCACCAAGCCGTCCGGCGATGGTGGGTCGACTTCCGCGGTGGTGCCGCCGGTCGATACGAAGACGCCGACGACGACCGAGCCGACGGTGCCGGGTACAACGGGTACGCCTGGTAAGCCGACTGTGCCGACGACGCCGGTGACCACCGAACCGCCGACGCAGCCACAGCAGCCGAGTCAGACGCACCCGCCCCAGGGACCGCCGTCCACCGTCGTGGGAACTCAGCCCCCGCCGGTCCAGCCGACTGCGGACACCGGCGTGCCCGCGCAGCCGCGTCCGCAGCCGCCGACCGTTGGTGGCAACACCTTTGTGATTCCCAGTGGTTTGCCTGCTCTGCCCGGGTTTCCCGGATCGGGACCCGCCACATAATGGGAGTTGGTACTCCACAAGCGCTTTGGCTTCTAGGAAAGCGCTGAACCCGCAGCCGCGCTGGGGCGTACGCATATTCGGACGCCCCAGCGTGTGCGTGGCTCGATCTCCGAATTGCTGTGCATGAATCGATTGCCGACCGGCGGTCGGCTTTTTTTCTGTTAGCTATTTCACATCACGCCCGCTCGTCACCGCGCCTATTACCCCGCGCGTCACCGCGCCTATTACTCGGCGTGCGATATCAGCTGTCGAACCCGTCGAACCCATCGCCGTGGAAGGCCTCGTTCATCGAGGCGTCGGCGTATCCCCGGCAGTAGTCCCAGGTGACATACGCCTCCGGCATCGGATCGTAGGCGGGCTCGTGCGGGCGCACCGTGCCGTCGACCAGCAGCTGAAGCAGGTTGGCGCGCAGCATGTCCCAGTCGTGGTAGTGGTCTTGTCTGCAGTCCTCGCAGCTGACCACAAGTCCGCGGATGCCACGATGCGCTAGTAGCGCCTCATACACCGCAAGGTCGGCGAGATCCTCCTCGACCGCAAGGCGCTCGTGGGGATCCAGCGGCTCGCCGGGCTCGATTGCGTCGAGTGCGGCGGACGGGTCGGAGGGGTCTCCGGCGAACGGATCCGGCGGCAAGCCAGGTGGTAGATGGTCACGCACACCCCCACGGTACGCAGAACAGGGTGCTCTTCGCCAGCTATGCGGCGCGCCAGTTTCGGTGGTGGGCTCAGTTCATCGGTGTGTTTGCGGGGCAGATACCATGGTTTGCAGGCCCGGCCGGCACCCGACATTGCTGGCGGAGCCGCCACCGTCCATTCCACCAATCCACGACGCCGGTCATCCGGCGTTCGTTGCTTTCGATGTCCAGGAGGGGTCGATCCGAATGAGTAATCCCGTATCGGGCGAACGAATCGCGGTCCGCCCTCCTACGGGTGGTGACGATCCGAACAAGATCGCCATGCTCGGCCTTACGTTCGACGATGTGCTGTTGCTACCGGCCGCTTCGGATCTCATCCCCAGCTCGGTGGAGACCTCCAGCCAGTTGACCCGCGAGATTCGGCTGCGCACCCCGCTGTGCAGTTCCGCGATGGACACCGTGACCGAGGCGCGGATGGCCATCTCCATGGCGCGCGCCGGTGGTATGGGTGTGTTGCACCGCAATCTGGCCGTCGCCGATCAGGCCGCGCAGGTCGAGACCGTCAAGCGGTCCGAGGCGGGCATGGTCACCGATCCGGTGACCTGTCGTCCCACCGACACCCTGGCCGAGGTCGACGCCATGTGTGCGCGCTTCCGCATCTCCGGTCTGCCGGTGGTGGACGAGACCGGTGCGCTTGTGGGCATTATCACCAACCGCGATATGCGCTTCGAGGTGGATCAGAACCGCCGGGTCGCCGATGTAATGACCAAGGCGCCGCTGATCACCGCGCAGGAGGGCGTCACCGCCGAGGCCGCGCTCGGCCTGCTGCGCCGCCACAAGATCGAGAAGCTGCCGATCGTCGATGGCGACGGCCGCCTGCGCGGACTCATCACCGTCAAGGACTTCGTCAAGACCGATCAGTACCCGAACGCCACCAAGGACCGCGACGGTCGCCTGCTCGTCGGCGCCGCGATCGGCGTCGGTGAGGACTCCTGGTCGCGCGCGATGACCCTGTCCGACGCCGGGGTTGACGTGCTCATCGTCGATACCGCGCACGGCCACCAGGCCGGTGTGCTGCAGATGGTGACCAAGGTCAAGGCCGAGGTCGGCGATCGCATCCAGATCGTCGGCGGCAATGTGGCCACCCGGGCCGGTGCGGCCGCACTGGTCGAGGCGGGCGCGGACGCGGTGAAGGTCGGTGTCGGCCCCGGCTCCATCTGCACCACCCGTGTGGTCGCCGGTGTCGGCGCGCCGCAGATCACTGCGATCCTCGAGGCCGTCGCCGCATGCAAGCCGCACGGCGTTCCGGTGATCGCCGACGGCGGCATCCAGTTCTCCGGTGATATCGCCAAGGCCATCGCGGCGGGCGCGTCCACGGTAATGCTCGGCTCGCTGCTGGCCGGTACCGCCGAATCGCCGGGTGAGCTGATCCTGGTGGGCGGCAAGCAGTTCAAGAGCTACCGCGGTATGGGCTCGCTGGGCGCGATGCAGGGCCGCGGCCAGGCCAAGTCCTACTCCAAGGACCGCTACTTCCAGGACGATGTGCTCGCCGAGGACAAGCTGGTGCCCGAGGGCATCGAGGGCCGGGTGCCGTTCCGCGGACCGGTCAACCAGGTGATCCACCAGCTCGTCGGCGGGCTGCGGGCGGCCATGGGCTACACCGGATCGCAGTCCATCGCCGATCTGCAAGAGGCGCAGTTCGTGCAGATCACGGCGGCGGGGCTCAAGGAGAGCCACCCGCACGACATCACGATGACCGTCGAGGCGCCCAACTACACTGGTCGCGGCTAGCCTGCTCGACGGTGGTGTACGGGACCGTCCGGTCCGTGCATGATTGAGGTTGTTCGCAGGTCGTCGCGGTCCCGAGCCGCGACGATCGAGCGAAGCGAGTGGTCGGGGACTACGAGTCCCGATGGCCAGGTTCCCGCTCTGTCGACCACAACGGAGCGAGTCTTACGAGCGACCCGTTCGCGGCCCGCCTCGCATCGAGTCGTCGAAACGTGTGCGCCACAGGTGCGAGTCTCGATGGCTCGGACGCGAGACATCAGGGGCCGTGAACACGCCGCGCCTGCGCGGCCGAAATGAAGGAGAAGACGCGTGCGCGACATGGTCGAGATCGGCATGGGCCGGACCGCCCGGCGTACCTATGAACTGGACGATGTCGATATCGTCCCGTCGCGGCGGACCCGTTCGTCGAAGCAGGTATCGCTGGCGTGGCAGCTGGACGCCTACCGGTTCGAGATCCCGTTCCTGGCGCACCCGACCGACGCGCTGGTCTCACCGGAGTTCGCCATCGAACTGGGCAGGCTCGGCGGACTCGGTGTCATCAATGGTGAGGGGCTGTGGGCCCGCCACGCCGATGTCGCCGCGAAGATCGATCAGCTGCTCGAGCTCGTCGCCAAGGGCGGGTACGAGCGTGCGGTCGGGCTGTTGCAGGAGCTGCACGCCGCACCGATGCAGCCGGATCTGCTGGCCGCCGCGGTCGCGCAGGTGCGCGCCGCCGGTGTGACGGTCGCGGTGCGGGTCAGCCCGCAGAACGCGCGCGCGCTGACCCCCGCGCTGGTGCAGGCCGGTATCGACCTGCTCGTGGTGCACGGCACCATCATCTCCGCCGAACATGTCGGCGACGGTGAGCCGTTGAACCTCAAGACCTTCATCGCCGAACTCGATGTGCCGGTGGTCGCCGGTGGTGTCAGCGATCACAAGACCGCGCTGCATCTGATGCGCACCGGCGCCGCGGGCGTGATCGTGGGCTACGGCTCCTACCCGGGCGCCACCACCACCGGCGAGGTGCTCGGCATCGGGGTTCCGATGGCCACCGCGATCGCCGACGCCGCCGCCGCGCGCCGTGACTACCTGGATGAGACCGGTGGACGCTATGTGCACGTGATTGCCGACGGTGATATCGCGACCTCGGGTCAGCTGGCCAAGGCCATTGCCTGTGGTGCCGATGCGGCCATGCTCGGCGTGCCGCTGGCCCTGGCCGCCGAGGCGCCCGGTCGGGGCTGGTACTGGCCGTCCTCGGCCGCGCACCCTTCGGTACCGCGCGGTTCGCTGCTGCACGTGGAGGATCCATGGGATCTGGGCGGCGAACTGTCCGGCGATACCGGTGAAACCGTGCGCCCGAGTCTGGAACGAGTGCTGTTCGGGCCCTCCGACGATCCGTTCGGCTCGCTGAATCTCGTTGGCGGCCTACGCCGTTCGATGGCCAAGGCGGGCTACTCCGACCTCAAGGAATTCCAGCGGGTCGGGCTGAGCGTGCGCGCCTGACCACACCGTTTTCGCGCCGCACGGTATTCGGTGAGCCGAGCCGATGCCGGGTCGGCGTTCAGCGAACGCGGGTCGGCACGGTGTGTTCGCGCAGGAACTGCCGGATGACGGCGTTGACGGGTTCGGGGTGCGTCATCGTGACGGCCAAGCGCGCGCCCGCGATCTCGACGTAGGTGGATACGGCCAGCCTCCTGGCCAGTTGTTTGGCGCGGTCGCGGGTGATGCCGCTGTCGGTGGCGTGAATCACCAAGGCGGGGCAGGTGATTTCGGATAAGCGGTCCAGCACCGAGTCGCGGCCGAGCAGGCAGCCCGCGGCGACCTCGATACCGTGGCGGTCGCGGGCCAGCCAGCGTTTGGTCCAGATCGAGCGGTACCACTCGTCATCGCCGATCAGCCAGTACGCGAGCTGTTCGACGGCCTCCTGCCGGGAGCCGTCGTCGTACCACTCATCCAGGAATTTCTGGGTCGCGGTGGACTGTTCGGGTGTCGGGCCGTGTGCCTCGGTGCTGATCAAGATCAACGCGGAAACCCGCTCGGGTGCGATGAGCGCGGTGCGCAGCGCGGTGAACCCCCCTTGCGCGGTACCGCCGAACACCGCGCGTTCGGCGCCGAGATGGTCCAGCACGGTGAGGGCGTCGCGCGCAGCGGTCCAATAGGTGAACGGCAGCCCCTCGTCCCTGGTGCGGCCATGTCCACGCGCATCCCAGGACACGATCCGGAATTCCGGTGCGAGCGCGGCCATCTGGGACGCGAACATCGTTCGGTCCATGAAGAATTCGTGTGCGAGCAAGACCACCGGACCGTCGCCGCCGCTGTCCTCGTAGTGGATGTTGGCATCTATCGCGCGGGCGAAGGGCACGGCATGAGGATAACGAGCGGTGCGGGGGTGCGCGGGATGATTCAGCCGCTGACATCTACGCCTCGCTGGCACTCGGCTGCGATGCTGCTGTGCCGATGGTTCGCTCGCTACGCACCCTTACTAAACTGAATGGGTGGCAGAAACCCAGAGACCGGTCCTCGTCGTCGACTTCGGCGCCCAGTACGCCCAGCTGATCGCCCGGCGGGTCCGTGAATCGAGTGTGTTCTCGGAGGTGATCCCGCATAGCACCACGGTGGACGAGATCGCCGAGAAGCAGCCGCTCGCGGTGATTCTGTCCGGCGGACCGTCCAGCGTGTATGCCGAGGGCGCGCCGCAATTGGATGCGCGGCTGTTCGATCTGGGCATTCCGGTATTCGGCATCTGCTACGGCTTCCAGGCCATGGCGCAGGCGCTCGGCGGCACCGTCGCGCACACCGGCACCCGCGAATACGGCCGCACCGAGCTCAGTATCGACGGCGGTGTGCTGCACGGTGGCCTGCCGACCAAACAGCCGGTGTGGATGAGCCACGGCGACGCGGTCACCGATGCGCCCGAGGGCTTCGAGGTCACCGGTACCAGCGCGGGTGCACCGGTCGCCGCGTTCGAGGATCGGGCCCGCAAGCTGGCCGGCGTGCAGTACCACCCCGAGGTGCTGCACTCGCCGCACGGCCAGCAGGTGCTCAGCCGCTTCCTGCACGACCTCGCCGGAATCCCGGCCACCTGGACCCCGGCCAATATCGCCGATTCGCTGATCGCCACGGTGCGCGAGCAGATCGGCGACGGTCATGCCATCTGTGCGCTGTCGGGCGGTGTGGACAGCGCGGTCGCCGCCGCGCTGGTGCAGCGTGCCATCGGTGACCGGTTGACCTGTGTGTTCGTCGATCACGGCCTGTTGCGCGCCGGGGAGCGCGAGCAGGTGCAGCAGGACTTCGTCGCCGCGACCGGCGCCAAACTGGTGACCGTCGACGCGGTCGACAAATTCCTCGGTGAGCTGAAGGGCATCACCGATCCGGAGGAGAAGCGCAAGATCATCGGGCGGGAGTTCATCCGGTCGTTCGAGGATGCGGTCTCCGAGGTAGTCGTCGCCGACGGCACGGCATCGGATTCCGGTCCGGCCGTAGAGTTCCTCGTACAGGGCACGCTGTACCCGGATGTCGTCGAGTCCGGCGGCGGCTCGGGTACCGCGAATATCAAGAGCCACCACAATGTCGGCGGTCTGCCCGACGACCTGGAGTTCGAACTCGTCGAGCCGCTGCGGCTGCTGTTCAAGGATGAGGTGCGCGCGGTCGGTCGCGAACTCGGGCTGCCCGAGGAAATCATTGCCCGCCAGCCGTTCCCGGGCCCCGGCCTGGCCATCCGCATTGTCGGCGAGGTCACCGCGGACCGGCTGGATACGCTGCGGCAGGCCGATGCCATCGCGCGCGAGGAACTGACCGCCGCCGGTCTGGACGGCCAGATCTGGCAGTGCCCGGTGGTGTTGCTCGCGGATGTGCGCAGCGTCGGCGTGCAGGGTGACGGCCGCACCTACGGTCATCCGATCGTGCTGCGCCCGGTCTCCAGCGAGGACGCCATGACCGCGGACTGGACCCGTCTGCCCTACGACGTGCTCGAACGGATCTCCACCCGCATCACCAATGAGGTGGCGGAGGTCAACCGGGTGGTCCTGGACGTGACGAGCAAGCCGCCGGGCACCATCGAATGGGAGTGACCCGCGATCGGGGCTGATCGAGGGGATTTCGGGAGTACCGTCAGCCGGGTAGACCAGTTTTCAGGGGGTCCGGATGGCAGCGAAGAAGCCGCTCTGCACACTCAACGCGGTCGTCGAGGCCCCGTGCGGGGTGGTGGCCGCGCTGCTCACCTCGGTCAGCGCGGGTCCGGTTGGTCCGGACAACGCCTTCTTCCTCGCCGACGGTCCGGATCCCGAGATGCGGCTGCGCGGCGGCCCGAACGAATTCCGGGCCGCGATCGCGGGTGATCCCAATGGGATTCGGGTCGAGGTGGATCGGGCGCAGGCCATGCTCGCGGTCGAGGGGCAGTGGTGGTTTCGCGCCGAATGCCGAGTGTTGCCGCATCCGAAGGGATCTCGGATGATCCAGCAGGTGTTCAATGTCGCCACCACTGGGCGATGGATGGTGCCGATGATCGCGCGCGGCGTCGAGGGGAAGCAGCGGCTGAGTATGCAGCGGTTGCTGGATCGGATCAGCGAACATCTGAGCTGCTCGGCCTATTTGGAGTAGGCGCGTCGCTGGCGTCGCGCCGCGCAGCGCTGTTCGGTCCCGGTCGGCTGGCGGTGCCGCCGAGGATGAACTGCCCGAGTAGCAAACCGCCGCCGAGGTAACTGCGGCTCGGTGTCAGTGGCATGAACCGGCCCAGCGGAATTCCGAGATGATCGGTCGGTTGATCGTCGATGTCGAACTGTTCCATGGGCATTGGTGTGCTCCTGCGCCGGAAAGAAAATGGCCCGTCGGGAGACGGGCCATTTGTGTCGGTTCATTCGGTTGTCGATCAGCGCGGTTTGCGTGGGGAGATGACCAGCAGGATGCCGACCACGATGGCGGAGATCACGACGACCCAGCCGAGCGAGACGACGCCGCTGGCGGTCGTGGTCGGGCCGGTGAAGGCCCAGATGCTGACGCCGAGGGCGAGCAGGCCGACGATCAGCAGCGAGACCGACGGCCCACGCTTGGTCGTGTTGTTATCGGTCGGGTCAGCCACGGTGCACCTCCGCATTGCCGGTCCGGACATGGACTTTCAGGTCGAGCACCGGTGTGCCGTCGGCGTGCGGGCCGGTGATCCCGGTCGGGCAGTGGACATCTCCCAGATTGACGGTGCATTCGGTGCGCACCGCCATACCCTCGGGCAGCAGGATCTTGGCATCGCCGAGCTGGACCGCGACCTCGACGGCGCGGTTCTCGGTCAGCTTCAGCGATCGCAGATCCAAAACGCCTGTCCCCACGGTCAACTCGTACCTCGGGGCCAGGTCGGTCATCGAGGTCGGCGTCCAGGTGCGATCGCCGACGGTGGCGCTGTCGAATTCGATCGGGCCGATCATCGAGGCCAGCACCACGAATCCGGCGAGCGGCGCGGTCAGTACCAGCAGGCCGTAACCGCGGCGCAGGAAGGCGCCGACCACCAGACCGAGGCCGATCACCGCCAGCGCCACCGCGCCGATGCGCCCAGGTGTTATCCAGTCCGCACCCGAGGCGGCCAGTGCGCCCGCACCTGCGGCGGCCAGGATGGCCAGGCCGAGCACCACCGCGGTCAGTCGGGAGCGGGGGCGCTTGGGCGGGGGTGCGACGACGGTGGTGGTCGGGGTGGGTTCGGGGAGGTCCCAGGCGAGTGGGGCGACGCCGAGCGGATCCCAGGAGGGTGGGGTTACGGCGGTCGTTGTCGGCTTAGCGACAGCCGCGACCGGGGGGCGGGAAGCGGATTCGGATTGCGACGAGCCGCCGCTGGTACTCGTCGTGGGGGTGTCGGTATTGCTCGCGCTCGGCGTGGCGGCAGCCTTATCGAGAGGCAGGCTGGCTCCTGGCACGTTGGACGTCGTGCCAGGCGCTGCGGAGGCGACGGTTCCGATCGGTGTTGTGCCGTTGTCGGGCCGGGTGGTCTCGATATCGCCCCGGGGCGTGGTTTTCGTGTCGCCGCTATCGAGTAACACCGTGTCTTTGCTCAGCGACACGGTCTCGGCATCAGTTGGCGCAGCGCCGGCGTCGGTCGGCGTGCTGCCCTTTTCGATCACTTCGGTTACGGCATCGTCTCTATCGGCGTCGTGCAATAGGACCGTGTCCGGATCTGCCTGCTGCGGAGGTGCCTCCTGGACCGGATGGTCCGGAACATAGGCGTCCGGCAACTTCGTGTACGGCGTGTACATGCTGGTCGGCGGGACATCGGGCGAGTAGAAGTCGGCGGGCCCCGTGCGCTGCGGGAATACGGCCCCGGGATAACCCGTCGCGGTGAGACCGCCATCGAAGGCGCCGAGCGAACTGGTGCCGGGCGGCGGCTGTGGATTGCGCATATGCAGCATCCACCAACCGGCCAGCATCAGCGCCATGCTGATCAGGCCCGACCCCGCGAGTCCGACGCCGACCGGTCCCATGGTGCTGACCGCGATGGCGAGCGCAACGATCAAGACGATGGTCTTGGTCTGCGACTGGGAGCTGTGCCCCTTGCCGAACAGCGATTCGGCCGCGGACGACTGGTCACCCGCCTCGCTCAGCAGCAGCCAGGCGAGCAGGTACAACACGATGCCCGCACCGCCGAAGATCGTCGACACCACCAGCGCGACCCGGATGAGCACCGGATCGATGCCGTACCGCTGCCCGAATCCGGCCGCGACGCCTGCGATCGGACCTTGCCGCGGCAACCGGACGGGCCGCGTCTGCCACATCTGGTGAAGTTGATCGCCGAACGTCGTTTTCGTCATATTTCCCATGGTGGGGCTGACCAGCACTTCGGCGCATCGGGGGGAACCCTGAGAAAAACTCTGATCTCTTTGTACCAAGCGGTCTGTTGTTCAGTTGCAGGGTGGGCGATAGAGGAGTTGGGGGAGGTAGCGCCGCCACAGTTCGGGCGTCATGAGGGTGGCGGTGGCGCGGCAGATGCGATCGATGGCGTGTTGCTCGTCCAGATCCCACAGCCGACGTGCGCCGTCACTGCTCGAGGCGGACAGATAGTTGCCCTGTGGGTGGAACCGGATGAACCAGACCTTGGCGTCGGGCGGTGCGATGGAACCGGAGATGAGTCGAGGGTGGCTGCGATCGGTGACATCCCATAACCGCACCGAACCGTCGTTTCCGCTGGTGGCCAAGATCTTGCCATCGGGGCTGAAGGTAGTGGCGGTAATGGCCAAATTATGGGCGACGACCCGGTCGCCGATCGGCTCGGGCGATGCAGGGTTACTGATGTCCCAGACCTGAAAGCTTTCATTCGCCACGGTGACGGCGGTGCGGCCATCGGGGTGCACGGTCACATCGGTCATCAGCGATGATCGCTCCAGGGCGGATTCGCCCACTCGGATCGGCCGGTCCGGATGCGAGATGTCCCACAATGTCAGCCTGGTGCGCAGCGTCATCGCTGGCGAACTCGGTTCGGACAGCGTCGCCTCGATGACCGCCATAATTGGCCCGACCGGACTGAAACTGACCGCTTGCACCTGCGCGGGAGCCACGGATATCGGGCTGCCCAATAGCGCGGGGCGCAAGCGATCCGAAATGCTCGCGAGTTGGAAAGTCTTGATCTCAGGATCCGTGGTCACTGCGGCCAAGGTCCAGTCGCGATCGAAGGTCAGGTGTGACCAGTGCGACGATGCCGACGGCCAGTCACCTGATACCCGAATGTGCTGAGGGTCGGACAGGTCGATAAGGGTCAGCGGGCCCGTCGGACCGTCCCGCGCTATCAGGGACTTCCCGTCCGGGCTCAAGGCTCGCAGCGACGAGCCGGGTTTCGATCTGAGTTCCCCCATCGGGACCGGCTCCCCGGGGTTGCCGGTATCCCATACGACGAAGGTGCCGTCGCCGGAATCGCTGACCATCCGCGCGCCGCGGGCATCGAAGACCGGGCTGCGTCCCCAGTCGGTATGTCCAGTGAGGACCGCGGGTGCCAGCGACCACAGCCGCACGATTCCTTCGGTGCCGCCGACGGCCAGGGTCCTTCCGTCCGGACTGAATTCGACGCCGGTTGGTTCACCGGTACACCGGGTGGGCAGCCTCGCATCGCTGAGGCAGCGGGCCGGAATCGCCGACAGCGTTGCGCCGAGCGGTGTCGGCTGCGCCGGATCCGCGATATTCCAAAGCTTTGCGCCCGTCGTGCCGCCGGTGGCCAGCGTCTGCCCGTCCGGGCTGAAGGCGAGCACCTGTGTCGGCTGTTGTATCGCGGTGTCGACCAATGGATTTCCTAGCGCGCGCGGATGTGCCGGATCGTCGATAGCCCACAGCTGTGTCATGCCGACATAGGTTGGCCTTGCCGTCAGACGTAAACCGCCGATTGCGAGCGCTGTGCCCTTTGGGCTGAAGCGCATGACCTGGATGCCCTGTGGCACTTCGAGTCCGGTGCCGATGCGGGCCATGTCACCGGTTCGGGTCGTCGTCCACAGTTCGACAGTTGCGGTGGTGCGGTCCCAGTCGCTGCTCGCGACCGCCAATAGTCGTCCATCGTTGCTGAACGCGAAGGCGGACAAACTTCCGCCCAGCGGCGCCGGAATCACCTGTCCCGGACGCGGTTCGGCCGGATTGCCGATATCCCAGAGGGTCACAGCCTTGCTGCGCGTGGATCCGACGGCCACCGTGCGACCTGTGGGGCCGAATGACACTATGTGGCCGGTGTCGGTGGTGCTCGTCGGTGGCGGTCCGAACAGCTTGGGGTGCGCTGGGTCACGGACATCCCAGAGTTGCGGCCGCTCCGAGGTGCCAGCGGTCACGAGGACCGTGCCGTCGGGGCTGAACGCCATTGAGCTGGCACCGGAGGGAGATTCGCGCAGCGGCTGTCCCAGCGGGCTGGGATGTCGCGGATCGGCGACATCCCAGAGACGGATGGTGTTGTCATTGCTCGCCGAGGCCAGTACGCGGCCGTCCGGTCGATAGGTGACGGTTCTGATCCCCTCATCGTGTGCGACGAATGGTGTTGCGAGGGGGACGTTCTGGGTCGCGAGCAACCGTGCCCGCACTTCCGGATCTCCCGGTCTGAGTTGTCCGGCTACCAGGTACAGCTGTGCCGACAGCGATGGATCGATGCCCTGCAACCGATCGGCCTCGGCCAGTACGGATCCGAAGTCCTTATCGTTGCGTTGCTGCTCGGTGAGCCTGCTCTGCGCGTATGCGACGATGCCGAGGACGAGCAGTCCGACACCGAGTATGGCCAAGGCGACCTGTGTCACCGACCTGCGTCGGCGGCTGTGGGTGCGCGCGGCTCGGGAGGTGTCGAGGAAGGTGCGGGCCTGGTCGCCGATGACGGGCGGATCGACATGACCGAGCGCGGTCTCGAGCCGGGTGCCCCGGTAGAGCAGCGAGGTGTCCCGCTCGGTCGAATCCCATTCCGCGGCGTCGGCTTCCAACCGTTGCCGGACCAGGTAGCCGACGCGATCCTCATCGATCCACGTGTGCAGGCGCGGCCACGCGTCCAGCACGATCTCGTGGGTCAAGTACACCGAGTCGGCGTCGAGTGTGATGAGTCGGGTGCGGGCCAGCAGTTCCAATGCGGCCGTAGCGGATATCGGGTCGGATGTGCGGCGCAGCAGGCCCGGACGGACGGCGATGCGTCGGGTATCGCGCGAATCCTGGGAAACAGCAACGAGTCCCAGCAAGACGTCCTTCGCCGCGGTCTGCTGCGTATCGCTGAGTTCGCTCCAAGCCTGTTCGGCAGTGGCGGAGACAGAGCCGCCCACCCCACCTGCCTTGCGGTAACCGGTGACCGTGAGGCGGCGGCCTTCGCGCTGCTGCCAGGTGGCCGCCATGACATGGGAAAGCAGCGGGAGTGTGCCCGGGTCGTAGCTCTGCCGGTGCTCGTGGTCGCCGACTCCGCAGAGTTCGGTGATCACCAGCTCCACCAGTCCGGACTCCAGTTCGAGCCCGGCGTGGTCGGCTGGACCGGTGAGCGCGTGGGCGAGTTCGTCCAGCCGCATCGGGCCGAGCAGGTAGCTGCGGTGTTCGAGAGCGCGCTGCAGCACGGGATAGTCGAGACACTGGGCGTAGAAATCGGCACGCAGGGCGATAACAACGGTCAGGGCGTCATCGGGTCGGGTCGCGCAGCGGTCCAGGGCATTCAGGAAGGCCGTGCGCTCGGATTCGTCCCTGCAGGTGGTGAACAATTCCTCGAACTGATCGACAATCAGCAGTCGGCCCGGGGCTGTCCACTGGCCGAGTGTCGCGAGCACGTCGTCTGTGGAAGGGTTCTCCGGACTCTCCTGATGAAAGGCCTTGGCCAGTGCGGTAAGTGGTGTCGTCCCGGGTGTGATGGTCGCGGTCGACCAGCCGTCGGCGGCGACCGCAGGCACCAGTCCCGCGGCTAACAGCGAGGATTTGCCCGCACCGGATGCGCCGATCAGCACGATGATTCCGTCGGCGTCGTTGCGGACCAAATCGGTGAGTTCGGTGGTGCATCGGGTTCTGCCGAAGAAGATCTCCTGGTCCTGCTTGCTAAACGGCGTCAGCCCCAGGTAAGGGCAGGCGGCGTCGTCCGCGTCATCCGGCGTCCAGGTGATGGCGGCCTGCCAGAGCCGTTGCCATTCCCGGACTTCCAGCAATTCGCGGGCGGTCTTGCGTTCGGCCTTCTTGGCCAGGTCGATCAAGGTGAGCACCACTGGAAGCAGTGATTCCCATCGAGCCGGAACATTGCGTCCCGCCTTCCAATCGCTGATCCGCTGGGCGGACGCACTCGCCGCGGCCCGTGGCCCCTGCGCGGCCCGCATCCGTGCTTCGGCCGCATTGGCCACCCGCCGCAGCGTCGGATTGCCCGCGGCCGCAAAGAGATCGGCAAACCGCTGTGCGAAAACCGCACGTGGTGATCGGATTTCCCCCCGGTCTTCGGCGGTGGTGCCGCCGGTCACCACGTGCGCCCGGCAAGAGTTCTGGGCGACACAGACATAGGGACAATTTACCGGTTCGGGGGTGCCGGTACGGCTCGAGCGGCGATGCGAAACCGCATCACCGCTCGAGTCTTGCCGGGTTACAGGAAGATTCGGTCTCCTGTCACCGCGTCGGCGGCGGTGACGTCGGGCGATACTCCTGTCAGGGTCACGTAGGACTGGATGGTGAGCGGTCCGCCGCAGTTCTTCACGATCAGGTGGTAGTCGTGGCTGACCAGATAGCCGGTGCCACCGTGGGTCAGTTCCTTCGTGCCCACTTCGATCGGCTTGATCTCGCCGGGCGCGATCGACATGTCGAGGCTGACCCCGGCGTAGATCTTCGGGCCGATGCTGGCATCGAAATTCGGTGACATCGAGTCTCCGCTACCGCTGACACCGATGCTGAACCCGGCGTCGAAGCCGATTCCGGCCTTGATGCCGATGGTGAGATCGACATTCACGGCGCAGGCGACGAGGTAGCCCACCTTCATGGTGCCCGTCGCATTCGCGGGAATCGTGCCGTAGAAGGTGTTGTCCAGGAACACCTCTCGGTTGGTCGGCATGCCGTTGAGCGGGGGTACCGGGCGGAATTGCTCGTCCATGTGGCCGACGGTCATCTCGAATCCCGCTGGGCCCGAATAGTTCTTCTCATGCGGTGCCATGCCCTGGGCGTTGGCGATCGGTGCACCCGCCAAGGCGACCCCGACCAAGGTGGCGGCGGTGACCAGTACCGACTTGATGTTCATGGTTCCTCCCCGAACCTGTGCTCCGCCCCTTGCGGAGCGAGTGCCGCCGTCTCCGGCCGCGGTGTTGAGTGGGCCGTTTTCCGGCCCGGAAGAAACGTATGGCGCTGGGCTGTGCGCTGCCGCGGCCATTGATCGGTGGGCGAGCCCAAAAGCACTGGTAGACATGCCTGGTGGCAGTTCTCCGGTCCGGCGGTGCATGGGTCGGCGGCGGATCCGTCGGTTGTCGGCCCAGTGCGTCGCAAGACGCCCTGAGCTCTACATAAGAACGGCAGTTCAGCGTGGCTTTCCTGTCCGGACCGGACAGGAATCGGGCGGCCTCACCACGTCTGAGAACGCCGTAGCGTTCTGCTGACATCGAACAAATCGGGAGAAACAAGTGTCACGCACCAGGTTCGTCCTCAGCGCTTGCGTCGCCACGGCATTGGCGAGTACCGCCTTCACCAGCACTTCGGCATCCGCTGATGTGCTCCCCAACCTGACCGGCCCCGCGGTTCCAGCGATTGCCGACCTCAACGGCGACGGCTACACCGATGTTGTATTCAGCGATTTCGTGCTCGGGTTCGGAGTGTCTGTTTTCCTGGGAAGGCCCGGCGGAGGCTTCGAGCCCGCCGTCCGCTACGCCACCGGCGGTCAGGCGGACTACGTCGCCATCGCGGACTTCGACCACGACGGCAAGCTCGATATGGCCGTCACCAACTTCACCACCAGCGACGTCTCCATACTGATGGGCAATGGCGATGGCACTTTCGCCAAGGCCGTCAACTATGCGACGGACCTGGCTCCCGGGGCGGTCGTCGTCGGCGACTTCGACCACGACGGCAACCCGGACTTGGCCACCTCCAACCAGGCCCCGTCATGGTCGGTGCTCCTGGGCAACGGCGATGGCACTTTCCGCCCGGCATACACCCTCTCCAGCAACCTGGGCGTCGGCTCCGGGTCCGCCGACGTCGCGGACTTCGATGGGGATGGCAACCTCGACCTGCTGCGCGGCAACTACGTCAACAGCACCATCCAGATCTACCGCGGCCGCGGTGACGGCACCTTCGCCGCCCCGACCACGTTCAGCCAGGGTGCCCTGACCGCCTGGTACGGCATGACGCGCGACATCAACGGCGACGGCAAGCCCGACATCCTTTTCTCCAACCTGGTCGGAGGCACCGTATCCACGCTGTTCAACAATGGTGACGGCACCTTCGGCGCGCCCACGGCATATCAAACCGGCGGTCTGCTCCCGCAGTGCTTCGACCTCGCCGACCTCAACGGCGACGGCCTGCTCGATATGGTGGTTGCCAACGGCGGCACCTCCAGCATCAGCGTGCTGCTCGGCACCGGCAACGGCACCTTCGGCCCGCCGCACACGTACCCCTCCGGCGGGCTGGTGCCGCTGTCCACCCCGATCCTCGCCGACTTCAACGGCGACGGAAAAATCGACACGGTCATCGGCAACACCGGCACGGGCAACATCACATTGCGCTACGGCAATGGCGACGGCACCTTCGGCCCCGCTATCGACTACTCGGCCTGATCGACCGCTACGGGCTCGGCCACCGATACTGCCAACGTCGGACCGGTCGGCGGCGGCCGCGCGGCCTCGGGCGTCGTTTTTCCGGAACGCGCCGACTGCCGCCGGTGCTGGGTTCGGATTCAGACCGCTCCAAGGCCAGCCCCGACTACTTGCGGCGCAAGTACAAGGAGCTCGACCAGGTCGATCCAGCAATGCCCGCTGTAATCGGTTGGGAGGCAACCGATGACGAACCCCTCCCACCGAGAAAGGCCGAAAATAGTCCGCGGAGGGATGAGTAGTGCGGTGGGTATTCACCCCGGACGAATTCACTCATGTCTGGGCGACCGAGACCAGACGCGATCGCCGTCCCTACCCGATCGATCTCGCGCCTCGGGGCACGGTGGGTACCGAAAGCGCAAGAGCCGCATTGAAACTTACCGACAGATTCCCGCTCAACGATGACCCCGACCTGACCGGGACATTGACGTTTCTGGCCCGTACCGATGTCACAACCATCGCCGTATTCGGTGACCGCTTCGCCCACGGCGAGCGCCTACCCGACCCCATCCTGCCTCTCGGGGCCACCTTCTCCGACTGGGGCGCGGCCATCCTCGCGACCGTCGATGCAGTAACAGTGGTGTCCTGTCACGCCCGCAACGTCGCCAAACATCTGATCAACGCGATCGGCTCGGCACCCGTAGGCACATTCGACACGATACGCGAGCCCCGGCAGGCAGTGTTGTTCCCGGATCCCGGGCAATGGCAGGAAACCGAGGACAGCCTCCGCGCCAAACGGTTTCGGCAAGTGCTGCGCCGCCCCATCGACGCCCGCGGGTATCTGACCGTCACGGTGAATCCAGCAGACCCCATGTCACCGCCACCACGACACCGCACATGGCTCGACTTCTCCGACGACGGCCGCTACCTGCTCGCCATCGGTCACAACATGACCCTCACCCCCGTTGGGGACAGCGAACTCGCCCAACACATCACTCATCTCGCTCGAATTCGCTGACCAGCGCCACACCTCGTCGTGGATCTGCCCAGCTCGAGCCGTACGTCATCAGGCTCATGCCCGCCATCATGGCCGCCGGGCGGCATTCGTGGCCACGGGGTTTCGCTAGCAGGGCTCGATCGGCTACCCACCGACGAACGTCAGCAGCGGATCCGGCAACAAATAGCCACGGCACAATCGTTTACATAATACTCCGGCATCAACCCCGCGATATAACTGCGCTAGCGCCGGATTCCGTTCGGCTGCACCACTACCCCCGAATATCGGTGCAGCTACCCGGTCGCACTCGATGCGCTGGTGCAAGACTTCGGTCCGGATTCAGACGTGGGCACTCATACCGAGAGAACTACACTGAAATAGGGTGTCAGCGGCAGGGAATGGTTCTAGCCCGGATCCGTGATTTTGCCGAGCGGTGCTGGCTAGCGGGCCATATGGGATGAGGGGTAGGCGTTTTCGCGGCAGGTCCGGATCGGCCTGGCCACAGCACTGGCGTTTCGGGTGCTTGTTGACGGTGCCCTCGATTGGTCGTTGCTCCACGGCAGGTGGCTCCTGCGATGATCGCAGTGGTCATGGAAATTCACGGACTTCGACAACGTCGAAGCCGACGGACCGGGCGGCGGTTTCGAACATATCCTGCCACTGGTCCACGTCGGTGCTATAAATCAGAACATCGGGCATGACCTCGACGCTGATGGACCACCGACCTTCACCGTCGCGCCACAGCTTGGCCAGCACCGAGGCTTCCCCGCCCGCGCCGAGCTCACGTGAACCGAACTGCGTGTCATCGGGGTCATCGAGACGGCCGCGGCGGCTCAGGCCGAGCGTGTCACGCAACTGTTCCAGTCGACCGTGGTCGAGCTCTCCCGAAAGGATCAGCAGCAACCGGCGTTTCGGTCTGGCCGGGAGTTCACGATCTGTCGCCGATGCTGCCTCGTTGCGGGTTGGTTCCAGCCCTAGCAGGGGAAGGGCGAGATCGGCGTTGCCCTTGTTCTCGTTCCACGCCGTATACGTCAACTGCGCCGGTGTAGCGATTGCGAACGCATCCCGCAGACCGGAGGTGATCATCGTCGCTAGCCTGCGGTAGTCGGCCCGTGGCGCGGGCCACGCCACGTTGTACGACCAGTTGTAGCTGTCGCGCCCTTCAGGCGGCTGCCAGCCCAGGTCGGCGATGTGCTGAAGGCCCGCGGTATCGGCTCGCACCTCGGGGTCGAGCATGCCGGGGCCGGGTAGTTCGGCGCACAGCTCGGTATCGGTCTGATAGAACTGCGCATATCGGCGCCGATCCGGGTTCGGTACACGCTCCCTGATGGACACAACCGCACCCGCAGGCAGCAACGCCAACTGGTTGGCCAACCTATTGGTGAAATCATCCCAGCTGATCACAAAAGTCCTGCCTCTACCAGCGCGTCTCCCTCGTCGTCGAAAGCCAACTGCTCGTTGGGCACCAGCTTTAGGTTGACCACGCTGGGAAACGCTTTCAGCGCGAGGGTCTGCTGCGGTCCAGCCCACCGCACTTCGGGATCCTCACCCGGGATTCTAGTGGTCGGCTCACCGAGGGCACCCGTGAGCGTACGCGTCATGCGCACGAACGCGTCCCACACGTTGTCGGCCTCATCGGAGTCGCGGTCGGTCACCGACTGCACGATGTGTCTGGCCTGTCCGTCCCGGCCGTCGACGCGGCCGCTCGCCAGCCCGAATCCGACGTCAAGGCGTACCGAATGTGGGCCGATCCGCTCGACATGCCAACCGAATTCCGCGGCCAGGTCCGGCACGTCGACCAAACGCCACGACCAATGCAGCGACCGCAATCGAAGCGCCAGCTCGACAATCTCGGTGTCGTCCAGCGCCCGCCATACCGTCATGACCTCACCCTATCGTCACTATCGAACACGGCCATCCCGTTCACGTGCACGCTCTTCACGTTCGCGCGCCCTGGCTTTATCCGCCAATTCCAGCACCTTCGCCGGGTCGACCGTTCCATCCTTCGCCGCGTTGGTCACCCCAGCCAGGAACTCCACACGAGCGAGTTCCAGGGAAAGACCCTGCTGGATGGCCCTCGCCGCCATGGCCTGGTGGTAGGCGACTGTGCCCAACTGGACCCGGACCTGTTCATCCTTGTGCTTGTAGATCAGTTCTTTCGTGTTCTTGTCGTACCCGATCGGATCGTGGTCTCGAACGAGCTCATGGGTTCTCGCATCGAAGGTCTCCGCCCGCTCCAACGCGATACTCAGCCCAGGAGCATTTTCCACTGTGCGGTTGTGCTCCTGCCGAGTCTCCTCGCGGCTGAGTGCCTCCTGCGCGCGCCCTTCCTTGGTTTGCGCCAGTTGTGCATCGACTTCACGTTCGACACGCTGGGCGACTTCAGGCGATAGCGCCCTGCCGTCGAACTCGCGCATGAGTCGATCACGCTCCTGTGCGAGCGCGCGCTCGAGTACTTGCCGCTGGTCCTTGACTTGGTTGAGTCCGGGCTCTTTCCCTTGGGCGAGTTCACGTTCGATCACCTTCGAGTGGTCTATTGCTTGCGCGCGTTCTTGGACAAGTTCCCGCTCCACCCCCGGCGCTTCCACCGTTCGTTGCACCACCTGGGTGAGGATTTCCCGGCTGAGCAACTCCCGAGCCTCCATCGCCGGGGCCAAGCGCGCCTGCAGCTCGAGCGCGACCTGGCGGTCATGCTCGGGAGCCAACGCCAATCCTTCGAGCACGCGGGCCGCGTGCTCCTGCTGGGCCTCGATCGCACGGTGAAGGAGATCCATCTCCTGCACCACAGCTTCGAGTCCCACGTCTTTGCCGAGCGCGAGTTCCCGCTGCATTTCCAGAACCTTCTCCGGCACCCTGGCCAAGTCCCTGCCGGGCGATTCACGTTCGAGGCCGGGCACCTCGAGCGCCAAGCGCAGGGCCCGATCGACGGTTTCCCTGCCGCGGGCTTCCAGGATCGAAGTCAACGCTCGATCCCGATTTCCGATCTCCAACGGCAGCAGCTTGTCGGCAATCTCCAATGATTTCGAATCCAGCCCCAACTCTCGCAGCATTTCTTTGCGCTGTGAGAGTTCCAATTCTTGCGCTATGCGCAGCCGGTCCTCAGCCTGTGCGATCTCGCGGCTCGCTTCAGACAGATTCAAACCAAGTTCCTCGCGGACCAGGTCGGTGAATTTGATCACCTGCGCACGAAGCGGCTGCGCCCTGGAATCGCCCAGCTCCCGTTCCAGCGCTCGCTCGATAGCCTTCGAGACCTCTTCCCGTTCCCGCGGATCCAGTTGGCGCAACAACTCCTCACGAGCCCGCTCGAATACCCTCCCCTGGTCGATCGCTTGCACCATGGCGCGGGCGTGATACCTGTCGATGCCGCCGATGACGTTGATCGGCATCTCGTCAGGGCCACGAAGAAACGGCGCGACCTCGACCCTCGCCTTCCACTCGGGGCTCCTCGGGTCCGACAGGTCCTTGTAATAGTCCACATGGACCCGGTTGTACTCGAACTGCAGGGAGCCATCGGCGTGCGCCCGCAGCATCTCCTCAACGGCGCGCTGCAACTTCTGCCCCTCGGCGCTATTGGGATCGACACCCCGCGCCGCCATCTCGGCGGGGGTTTCCCGCAGGATTCTGGACAAGTTTGGGTCGATAGCGTAGGTGCGAACCTCGTAAGGCCGTGAGCCCTGTTGCGCGAAGCCCTGTGGCGTCTCCGCACCTTCGAGCCTTGAGGTGCCGCCCTTGTTCTCTTCCGCGGCCGAAGTGGGTGGCGACTGTTCGCTCGCGAACTGGTAGACGACGGTATCGAGCATACCGGCGCCGTCACGCGCTCCATGGAAAGGCACGAGTACGACCGCGCCCGGCCGTTCAACCGGATCTGTGCCGACGGCTAACCCCCCGATATCACCCAACTGCTTCACGGCCCCGTTCAGCTGCTTACCGGCCGCATGATAGTCGCGGGCGTTGGCGGCGACATATTCCAAACGAGCGAGCTTCTCGTCTTGTTGTGTCACATTGAGCGATTGATCATTGAGAATACGTTCCGTGTGCTTTTCCAAGAACTTATCGAGTTTTTTCTCGCCATTCACATCGTCGATTTTATTTATCCCAAATTCGCCTTTGTGTTTCATGATGTTCTTCGAAGCGGTTTCGCGCTCTTCTTTCAGCTTCCCCGCTTCTTTGGCTGTTTTATCCAGATTTTCGACATGTGTCGGGTCGCGGGGAGTATACGGTTTGTCCTCGCCCAGCGATGCCTTCGCATCGAATCCCTGTTGTCGCGCACTATTCGGATCGGTGACAAAGTCGCCGTTGTGGTCGATCAGTTTGAAAATCGCGTTGCGTTTCGTGCCCAGATCGTCCCTGACATGGTGCCAGTCTCCGTTGGGCTCGCGATAGGAGTTCGGATATTTGCTATCGCCCGGTTGGTGCAACGCTCCATCGGCTCCGACGTACATACCCTTCGGGACCGGCCCGTGGTGCTGCGGTGGGCTGTCGGCTGACGGAGTATGACCGGATTGCGGTTCGGGAGAATTATGCGTTGTCGGTGGGGTCGGCGTCTCTTGGCGTGCCGGCTCGTTGCGTGTCGGTTCGGGGACGCGGTTGTCCCTGGATGATTCGACGGCAGGCGAACGGGGCGTGACCTGATCCGCGGGGGTGATATGCGAACGGTCGGAATGAGAATCCCGGCCCGGATTGGAGTCGCGCCAGGCTCGCGAGGCCTCGTTGCTCGAATCGCTGCCGCGTTCGAGCCGATACGCCTCGTTGTACCCGCGCAGGAAATTCGGATCGCGAGCTGGGTCGATTGAGTCGGGGTCGCTGCCGAGTCGGCTCGGCGGTGCCGTGCGATGCTCCGCGCCGAGGTCATCTACCGGGTAATCGACCGTATAGGACATCTCGCGCCCGGCCCGGGTGCTCCATTCCTCGGCCCATCGGTACAGGCTCGGAAACTCGTTCTCGACAAGCCCTTGGTTCAGACGCCCGCCATCCTTGGACAACGAGCCGGTATAAGCGTGCGGATCCCACGCTGAACGGGCCCGATCGAGCATCTGTGGGGAGGAGATGCTGATGTCGATAGCGCTCGGCCCCCCGAGACCAAGATTATGTATGGATCCTTGGGGCCGACCGTTCAGCGGCTGTGTGTCTGTAGTCGAGTCGCGCAGCCTGATTTCGACCAGGTCGGGATCGATGTGATCGCGCCGCAGGGCTTCCAGCAGGGTGCTCCGCAGTTCCAGGTAGGCCTCCTGGGTCACCCCCAACGCCGACTTCTGCGCGTCCAAACCGAGCGAGACCGCGCGGTGGCGCTCCGGTTCTAGAACTCGATCATCCCGCTGGTCGGCCACGTCCCGTGCGTGCGGCTGTGAATCTCGGCCCACGACATTGCCAGCATCGACACCGAATCGCTCGGCTGAGAAAAGAGGGTGAGCTTGTCGATCAAGAGCTGATACGGCGGGGTCGACTGTCCGGGATTCTCCAGGGACTCGGGTTGGATCCGGTACTCCACCATGTCCGGGTCCTCGTTGGTCAACTGCAGATGCACTCTGGTCCGGTGCGGGTAGATCTGATATGCGGGCATCGACGTGCTGTCCCTCATCGCCGACAGGTATGTCTCCACTACGACGTCCACCGGTAGACTCGGAAACTCCAAGATCACCCCGGTCTGGGCGTTGAGCACCAGTTTCGTCAGTCCGAGGTGACGTCCCTGGCTGATCTGCTCGTCCTCCAGTTGCTGATAGATCACCCATCCCAGCTCGAACGGGAACATCCTGTACTGCCGACGTCCACCGAATGCCGTCGCCAAATATGCGCGGGCTTGCTGTTCGGTCGTGATCGGTTCTTGCATGAAGCGGACTCCCATCGGATTGGAGCGGAATCGCGTGCAGATCGGCGGCGCGGTCGGCAAAGTGCGCGGGTGGGCGGTCCCAAGTATGAGTTGTCAACGGATCCCACCACACCGGGCCGGTGGCCTCGAGCGGGTAGACCACTGCGATCGAGTGGCCAGCTTCGATAACCGGGCGGCCGTCGGCGTGGAATTGTGGTACCCCGTCAGGGGTGTGCGTGTACCAACCGATCGCCACCGCCGCCGCCGAGCCCGGGCCGAGCCGCTCGACCAGCGCATGCAGAGCATCGAACTGTTCGGGCACGCTGAGTTGCCGGTCGAACGCAAGCCAGTCACCGCCGAGCCACTCGCTGATCCGTTCAGCGGCTCCGAGTTCGCCGGTGTGGTTGTCGATGGTGCCATCGGGAAATCGGTCTGGGTATCGCGGTAGGGCGATCTGTGGGTCGCCATAGAACGTCGACAACCCCGCGGCCACCGCCTCGGCACAACAGTTGCCTCGGCCCGGGAACTCCGGGCCTCCGTCATTGATCAGTTTTCCGAACGCGTGAACGCTCGGATCGGCACCGACAATGAAACGGTTGCCCTCCCGCATAGCGTCCTCGACAGCCATCTGATACTCGGCAACCTCGAGGTTGCCCAGCCGGTCCGGTGCCACAACCCGGGTCTGCGGCAACCCGGTCAACCGGGCGTTGGTGCCGGCACCCGCGATGTCGTTGCTGAGCTGCCGGATTTCCAACGGGCCGAGCGGATGTTCGCCCTCGACGGCCGTGAGGCCGAAGTGCTCACGCAGACGAGAAGCCAGCGCACCGGGGGGCTCGTGTATCGACCAGGTGTGTTGGTCACCGACGGCGCGATCAGTCAGCACGGCAGTGAGATGGGCCGCGGCGCGGTCGGTCGTGAACTCGACGGTGACATGGAACTGGTCGCCGCCACCGAGCAGTCGAGTATTCGTATTGAATATTCGATCGGCAACCTGCCCGACAGTGTCCGCGGCTCGCTGCGCATCGGTAGGTGTGACGGTGTGATCGGGGGTGAGGTGGACTCGGACAGTCGCCTCGATCCGAGCGCTGTCGGGCCCGTCGACCCGACGGATCTCATAGGCAGGCTCTTGCCCCCTCGCAGTAACCGGAGTGGAGACATCTCCCGGTCCTCGAAAGTTCGGTGCTCCTGCCTCGCCTGGTCCACGCGCTTGCGAATGTTCGCTGGAGCTTTCGTGTGGAGACGCAATTCGTGGATCGGTTGGATGTTGATTCGTGCGCGGAAGGGCTTCTTGTCGATCCCGAGCCGACGTTCCATGACCGGATCCGGTGGCTTCAGATAGTTCGCCATTGGCACGGTCCGCTGGTAGTCGGCCGACGCCACGGGACCGATCCAGCGCGTAATCAGGATCGGTTACACGGTCGGTTTGCGATGGTCGACCTGTCTCTGTTGTCCGATCGCCGGGCGCAGATGTGGATCGGCTGGTCGGCAAGTCCGAAGGCGAAACACGATCACGAGAAGCTCCGAAGTCCGCACCGGCGCGTGATTCTGCGCCCGGTGTTCGCGTTCGTGACTCGGTGGTCCGGTCAGCCTCTGGCGGCGGGCTCCCCGCGTCGGGTTCTAGTCCTCGAAGGTCCCCTGTTCCGGCCAGGTTCCGTCTTGACGGGATTTCCATTCCGCCCACGCCGCTGCGCGTGTCGCGCGCGCCCAGGTCGGCCGAATATGGAGCGGGTGCTTGGTGATGGTCAGCTGGAATTCTTCGGTCGGCTCCGGGGGTTGGACCAGCGACTCGATCCGGACTTGATACTGGATCATCTCCGAGTCCTCGTGTGTGCGTTGAATTGTCGTCCGGGTGCGATGTGGGTAAATCTGGGCGCCCTGGACCGGTTGGCCCGCTTCGATCGCCTGGTCGTACATCTCCCCGATCGTGAACGGATCCAGACTCGGGTGTACCGTCACCACGCCTGTTTCCCGGTTCACCACGTAACTGGTGAGGCCCAGATCCATGCCCCGCGCTATCTCCTCCGGGGTGAGTTTCGGACGGCACACCCATCCGTGCTGGAACGAAATCGGCCCTTCGAACTGCAGACTCGGGAATGCCTGGGCCAGATACTGCTGAACCTGTTCCTCGGTTTGGAACCGTTGTGCCACCATATGATCCTCCATTCGGGTCGCTAATCATGAATCGCACCCCCATCGACCTGTCGACCAGATGCGCCGGCGGCTTATCGGAGATGATCGGTGGCTTCGGTTGCGCGTCCACCCACATCGGCCCGCTTGCCCCGTGCGGGTAGACGATCGCGGTAGCGTGCGAACCCCCCATGATCGGGCTGCCGTCCGGGTTGTAGAGCTTTTGCCCAGTTTGCGGGTCGCGGGCGTGCCAGGCGTTGTGCACGTATGCCGACGCACCTGGGCCCTGTTGAGCTACCCAGTCATGCAATGCCTGGAACTGCTCGGGTATCGATCTGCCGCCGTCGTTGAAATGTTGCCAAGTGCCGCCGATCCACGCTTCGGCGCGCTGTAGACCGAGCGCTTCACCTCTGCGGGTGTCGATGCTGCCATCAGGCAACACATCCGGCCATCGAGGGGCAGCGACCTTCGGCCGACCGTTGTGCGTGGACAGGATGGCCATCGTGCAATCACTGCAGTCGTTGCTACGACCCGGTTTCGCGGGGCCACCATCGTTGATGTGCTCTGCGTACAGGTGAGGATCGGCACCAACAAGGAATCGATTGCCAGCACGGACGGAATCCTCGACTACGTGCTGATACGCGGGATCCTCGATATCGTTGAGGTTGCCTTCTCCGATCACCCGACTATCCCCAATGTCGCCGCGGGTGACAGGGGTATTGGCCTTGGCGATGTCGTTGCTGAGCTGGCGAATCTCGTCCGGGCTGAACCCGTGTCCGCGTTGGCCTGGTTCCGATTGCAGCCCGAGATGTTCGCGTAACTGCTGGACGATCGCGTCGGGGTGGGCGTCGGGATGCCAGGGTCCGGAGGAGTCACTGACATGGATGTGGAGGTTCGCCGCCGCCGGATCCGGCATGTGTACCAAGTCGATCAGTACTCGGTCGCCCGACAACAACCGCTGACCATGATTGAAGGTCAGATCCGTTGCCAACTGCGCCCTTTCCCACAACCGCGCCACCTGCTCCGGGGACACGCTGCGGTCAGCGGTGACATGCACCTTGATGCCAGCCATCGCGATGGGGCCTTCGTGCGCATCGGGGTAGCGCCGGAAGTCATAGGCGGGCTTGGCATTCGATCCATGCTCGGTGGGAACCGGAGTGGAATGGCCGCCCTCGGGCAGCTGCTGGCGGTACCACTCACGTACCTGTCGCGCTTGATGTGCCTGCTGCAACTCTTGGGGCGACAGCCGTTGCGGACCCTGGTGCGGGCGAGGCTGATCCGGTCTCGGCGCTCTGCCTGGATGCTGGGGATCATCTGGGCCGTGCGGACCGCGCTGCGGTGCGCGTGAATCCGGGTGCGGCGATGAGTGTTCCGCAGGACCCACATGTCGTATCGGTGTAGACGGGGCCGGCGTATGTGACTCGATAACTCGCGGGGGAGTCGAGCTACGAGGGGATTCAGGAGGTGCCACCGGAGTGCGAGGGTGCGTTGACGGGACCTGGTGAGGGCTGAGTTCTGGTGGACGCTGGTGTGGAATCGACGGTGTGCGGGCTACGTGCCGGTGCGGTGGTGTCGGCGTATGCGTGGGCGAAATGTGCGGTGCCGATGCCACATTCGTTGGTGAGCGATACGGCGCAGGCGAGACGGGGCGATGTGTTTCAGGGGATTGTTGCGACGGCGGTGTCGGAGAGTGCGACTCCGGCGCGGGTGCATGTGGTGTCGGCAGCGGTGACTCGGGGGCGCGCGAGGACGTCCATGGTTCCCGTGGTGCCGGAGGGTGGGACTCTGGAGCAGGATCGTGGGGGTGCTGTTGCTGGGCGTCGAGCCAGTTGCGCACCTGGATGTCGTGTGGGCTCTCGCCCGGTGGATGGGCGCGGGCGGCGGCGATTTCTTGCTGGGTGGGTTGGTAGCGGCCGATGTGGGGGTTGTATTCGCCGCTATAGAACGGGTCCATGGGAATGAGGCGGCCGTCGTCGAATCGCGCGACGTATTTGTGGACTTCGGGGTCGAAGCCTGGACGTTGCGGTGGTGGCTCCAGAAATGGGGCTCGAGTGGGTGTCGGCGCGTGTTCTGTTGCGAGAGGTCCATTTTCGGAGTGTGCAGAGCGAGCATCGGGCCGCGCGTGGGACTGGCCGGTGCCGCTTTCGGTCACCGAATCCGGGCGTGCCCATCGCGGCGGCTCCGATTCTGGTGCACGCGTCGACGAGGTTACCGGGCGGTCGACCGGACTATGGCGCGGTGCAACCGATTCCGGTCCTAGTCCGTTGCTTCTCCCTGTTCCCGAGCGATACGCTTCAGTTCCGACTCCCCCCAGGCTTGCCAGATCTTGACCTGCTCCTCGGATGCTGGACGTCGCCCCTTCGCCTCCAGTTCGGCTCGGTGAGCGTCCATCCTCCGTACTGCTTCCTGACTCTCGGGGTCGGGGTTGGACTTGCGTAGCGTCGGGCCGAGGAGTTCTCGCGCTATCTGCTCCATTTCCTCTGGACTGATGGCCATCTGAAATCCTTCCTAGATCGGTGAGACGGATGACATATTTGCCTGGGTCGTGCGGGCGCCTCCCCGGCTCGAACGACATGTCATCGATATGGAATCGGTGTCCCGGTGGGAAGACGACCTCGTCCTGGCTGAGGCTGGCCCAGGAGACATCTTTGCCGTGGCGCGACTCGATGATGAGTTCGACGTTTCCGCCCGCCATCGAGGTCTCTTTGTCCGAGGACGCGAACCCGGGATCGCTGACGACCGGATCGGGCCGATCGGGGTCGTAGTATTGGAGAAACCTCTTGAGCTCAACCGGGTCGTCGATGTGTAGGGATCGGTAGACCACCCCCTCATGGTCGGGCAGTTTGTTGTAGGCGTTGACCAATGCCCGGATCTCGAGATCGTGCTTCGCAAGCAACGCCTCGTCACCGTTGCGCATCGCCTGATTGGCCGACTCATTGAGCACGACATCCTGATTGCGGCGGATCAGCTCGATCTCGGAGTCGGACAGTCGGGCCAGCTCCGGATATTCCTCGACGCTGTTGCGGGACCGGATATCCCGCGCCTCAGGACTCACCGGGTGGTCGCGCGCGTATTCGCGTTCGGCGATCGGGTCGTGGTAGTCCGGATTGGCGTAGTACGGCTTGCTCTCCACCGGCAGCTTCGGCCAGTATTTGGCCTCTCCCGGTCGTGCCGCCGGATTGCTTCCAGCACTGTGGCTATCAGGATCTGACGGGTGGCTGTGGCTCGCCGGGTCGTGAGAGCCTGGGGCGGGGAGGGAGTGCTCGTCTCCGCTGGGCATTCCGGGCCGAGGTGAATGACCAACAGTCGGTTCGGGGACCGATGTGTCGCGGCGCTCGCTGTCGTCGGTTAAGAGGCGATTACCCCGTTCTGCGGCCACGCTTTCTCGCGCTTGGCTCGGAGCATGATCTGTCCCGCCGCGGACCGGAAAATCACGTCCTCCGGTTGGTCCGTGCGGGCGGTGTTGTTCGTCGTGTCGATCGTCAGGACGCGGTCGAGGTTGTCCCTCGTCTCCCCGAACTGGTATTCCACCTCGTTCGGGTCGTTCCTGATTCGGTTGTAGTAGATCAGAAGCGCCATCGTGTCGTCCCCATAGTGTGTCGTACCGTTCGCCGCTGCGCGGTGCCGCAATCGGTGCCCAGTTGTGGTCGATGTTGGCGTGTGCGTGGGCCTCTTGATAGAGCGCCCCCGGGTTGTCGCGATAGTAGTTCGACTCTGCCAGTTCGTGCTCGAGCAGCACGATATCGGCGGGGTGCGGCCTACCGGATCGCAATCGTATCCATGCTTCGGCGATGTCGGGGTCGGCGTCGTAGCGTCGGTGTGCCACGGTTCCGTCGTAGTCCTGGATCGGATGTTCTTCGCGGAACAGGTGGTTCTTGATCTGCTGGACGTCGTCGTGCGTGAAGTGCGCCCCGTCGTCGCGCGGATGGTCGGCGAGAACGCTGGCGATGTCGCCGATATCACGGTCGTCGCTTCGGAAATGATCGTAGGCGTCTTCGGCCCATTCGAACGCCGCGAAATCGTCGCGTGGCCGGACCGCTCCGCCCGAATAGGCGACGTCCTGTTCGTCTGGTACGGCGGCGTCACGCGGCGAGTGATCGGTCGAATCCGCGTGTGGTGAGTCGGTGCGACGCTCACCTGGTGCCGAAGAACCGCGACGGATGTCACCGCTGGAAGGCGGGTGCGCAATGACCTGCGGTGCCTGGTCGCTCGTGCCCCCGGTCCAGGTGTCGCGAACTTCTGGCTTGAGCGTGTGATGGTCTGTACCGTCGGGCCAGTCCGAAAGATCGGCGGCTCGTCGACGTGCGACGCTGTCGGGATCGTCGCCGGGTGCACGGTGGCTGCGGGGCTCTGTATTGCGGTCCGCGCCAGGAGTATTGCGGTCGGCAGCGGGCGCACGGTTTGTAGCGGATTCTGGGGAGCGGGGCGCGTTGCGTTGTCCTGTGTCGGCGCTGCGCGAATTCGCCGAGTTTGCGGTCTCTCGTGGTGAGGAAGCGGTGTCGCGTGGACCGGGCAGGTGGCTATCGGGTCCGCTGGCGGCTGAGATTGGGTGTGGTGACCGGTCACGGGTCCCGTTAGTGGGTGTCCGGTCAGTTGGCTGGTGTGACGCGGAATCGAGACGCGGTGTGTTGCCGGTGGTTTCACGTGCCGGGGGGGTTGACGCCGTCCGATCCGGGGTGTCGACGCTGCTGGATGAACGAGGGGGTTCGGTTGGGCGCTGTGAGGTCGTGCCGCCATCGGTACGGGCAGGCGACTCTGATCGGGGTGCACCGTCCGGACGCTGGGGGACGTCGGTGGATGTTCGAGCCGGACTTGCTGGTGAGGGGCGATCGCCGCTGGGTGTAGCCGCGTGGGACGCAGGTGTCCCCGATCCCTGCATGACTTGTCGGTCTGGCGTGGGTGTCGCGGTTGTCGCCGACGGCGCCTGTCCTACAGTGCCACGGTCGGCGGTCGAGGGCCCTGCCGTGCTGCCAGTGGGTGCGGCAGATGGGTCGGAAGGTATGGGACGGCTGTCGGCGGTATGGCCGGTTCCTGTTGAATTGGATTGGGCCACAATCGGATTGTCATGGCCAACGGCCGAAGTGGAAGTCGAGCCGTGGGTGTCGTGGACTCCTGTTGTGGTCGCGGCGGCCGACGAGGTGCTCGCTTCTGGGTGCGATGCGCTGGACGAGGACGTGGTGTCGGTGTGGGTTTGTGTCGCCGGTGTGGATGCGATTGCGGTCGAGGGGTGCTCGCTGCCAGTGGTGACTGGGGGTTCGTGGGAGGCGTCGGTGTGAGTGCTGGCTGGGGTCGTGGTGCCGGTCGATGATCCGGTCTCGTGCGTAGTGACAACTTCATGTGGTTTGACGCGACCGAATCCGGCGCCTGCGCCGTCGGCGACGGTGCTGAAGTCGACGTGCCCCCCAGATGCTGCGAAAGCGGCTGCGGTGTTGCCGGCGATGTTGCCAGGGACTGCACCCACGCCGCGGGTCAGCACTCCGCCCAGCGAATTCGATCCGACGTCAGTACCCACCGTGCTGGCCAGACTCTGGCCGGCCTTCGCAGCGATCGGCCCGGCCACCGCGCCGGCAACGGCGCCTGCGCCAGCGGATCTGCCAACAGAGCCCAGGTCGAGGCCGTCGCGATTGCCTTCAGCGATCTGAACACTCTGGGCGGCCAGATCCGTGCCCGCGCCGAAAGCCGTGCCAAAAGCCGAGCCGCCGGCGGCTTCACCAACGATCTTGGCAGCCAGTCTCGATGCCGCCTGCTCACCCAACTGGCCGGCTGCTTCCAGACCGACTCGCTCGACGAGAAATGCCGCGCCTTTGGCAGCGAGCTTGTCGATCAGCTCCTGCACCGTCTTACGGATGATGAGCTTGACGGCGGCGGCAGCAGCTAAGTCGGCGACCTCACCGATACCGGGCACGAAGGCTATCGCCAACATCGCGGCCAACGAAAAGTAGATCGATAGCTTGGCGTATTCGATATCGGTGGCGCCGTGTTCGAGTTGCTGGGCGAAGCTGTCGCAGGCATTGATGAGGTTCTGCAGATCGCTGCCGTCCCCGCCGGCGACATCCTGCCAGTACGTGGACATCGCATCGTGGATCTTGCCGTCGATAGCGGACAAAGCCGTGTTCATCGCTTGATCGGCAGGACTCTGCAGTTCCCGCAAGGCATTAGCCATATTCGACCAGTGTTCGGCCGTTCGGCGCATGGCGTCTTCGTCGCCCTCAGGCCAATGCCCGATGAGGAAGTCCTCCAGCCATCCCAGCGGGCCCGGAAGACGCGGAAACCACAGAGTCATAGGTGTCGTCCCTACAGCGGCCGGTACTGGTCGGCGTTGTGTTGATCTTGGTTTTGGAGGCCGTTGGCGGTGGTGGTGAGGCGGTCACCGGTTGTCTTCAGCTTGGTCGCCAGATTCGCCAGTGCGGCAAGGCATTCCCCGACGCTGCCCTGGCCGTCACCCTGCGGATAGTTCTGCTCGAACTGTTGTCCTGGCTTGTCCTCACCCCAGCAGCGGCCCTCGGACTGAATACCCTGCCGAAGCGTCTCCAAGGCCGAATTCACATCATCGCCCAACTGCTCGAACTGCGGCGATACCGCCCGTAACCGGTCGGGATCAGCCCACAGTTCAGCCATGTTCGCACTCCCACATCAGGTTTCGGACAGTCTTCGACTTAGACGCTGCGGCAGCGCCTTTGGTTCCAAACGATCTATGTCAGCTCAACGTGATCGCTCGGGCGGCGGCGATGTCCGGGACAGCACTGCTTGGATATCCCGCAAACTCGGTGCGCCCGGGATGATTTCGTTGAGATCGGCCATACCATCCACAACCGACTTGATGGGCGCGAGCACCTTCTCACGGGCTGCGGCCGCCGCCTCGACCGCGCCACGGATCGCGGCATTGAGATCCTCGCTCAACTGCTGCGGTGTACTGCGACGGTAGGCGTCATCGGCGACGGTGATCTCGGTGACCATCCCGGACGAGTTCACCGTCACCCGCGCGAGATTCTTCGGTGTCGTGGCATGGATCTTCATCGCGGCCAGCTTGCGCTGGATCTCGCCCAATTCGTCGATCTCACGGTCGAAGTCGTTCTGGATCGCATCCAATGCCGAGCGCAGCCCAGCGTTGGCGGACCGGATCTGCTCCTGTTCCCATCGCTCCACGCGATCACCCACCATCGGATTCTGTTGCCAGACGGCCGCTTTCGGCGGCAGTCCACTCATGCCACCAATCGGCCAGATCCGAGCCACGCAACTCCATGTTCGGGAAGCTTTCGGGGTTGACGATCACAACCGTCCGCTCCTGCGTGCACACTTGCTCGAGCACTTCCCGGCCCGGGACCGTCCGGCGCAGCCACGGGTTGACATCACTGGGCAACATGCCCGCAGAGGTATGGACCTCCAAGAGCATGGATTCGCCTACCGCGTGCAGCGGCAAACCCCGCTGGCCATCTGGATCGTCGGTGGGCAGAACCACAATGAGCTCACTGCGGCTGAACGCGTCGATGAATCGACCGATGTTGTTGAACCCGTACTCGACTCGCCACATCACCAGCTCGAACTCGTTCGTGATGTCCCGACGTGCGTACTGCGGAGTCGGTATGAAATTTGGATTCAACCAGATCTCAGCGAATCCGCCCTTGTCGTCGGCCAACCAGCCACCGATCACGTTGGTCTGCTGGATTGCCGACTTGTCGGCCCGCGGGTCCACGAAGTGCTTCCACTTGCCTGGATTCGCATGTGCCCACGCGAAATCCGCGTCGGTCGGCTCGGGCAAGACCTGGGGATTGTCACACGGACAGTCGGAAATATGGAGCTTGTCCTGTTGAGCCCGCTGGCTCAGATTCATAACCGCCCCTACCATTCGTTCGGGCCAAGATGGACACACTTGGACGTCCCGGCCAGATCAACTCGCAACCTTATCTCGCGAAAACCACACACCTTGTTGCGCAGGCGAATAGAACCGCCCACTGATAGAGCTCGCTAGATCAGCCAGGACTTCGGTGTGCCATAACCTTCTTCTCTGGCCTCGTCCTCATCGGTCCAATCGGTCGGCATCACGTAGTTGTCCCTGCTGGTCTTGCGCCCCGCTGCGGCAGCCCTAGCCCGGTCGGCGGCTTCGCGTAGCAGTCGATCATGCTCGGCACGGGCCTCGCCAGCCGCTCTTTCTTCCGGGGTCTGCTGGTGCTGTTGTTCCCGCTGGATCAGCTCTTGGCGGACGTCGTCGAACACCTCGGCGCCGCTACGAGCTGTCCGCGCATCGGCGTCGAGAAACCGGTTGAGAACCGTACGCGAAGCCGCGGTGTAGTCGGCGAGAATTTGGTCCATCTCGGCCGCATAGTTCATTTCTGATCGCCCATTTCGATCTCGATCTTCACGCCGTCGTCTCGTGGAGCCGGTGTTGTCGCGGGCTCGGGTGCCGATGCCGGATCGGTCGGCGCTTCGATATCCGAGGCCACTTGTGATCCGCTGTCCAATGGCCCGGCCGTTGCAAGCACCGGTTCCAGGGGCGTTGCGCCGTCCGGTCCGGGTGGGGCGTCGATTACCCCATCGAAACCTGGAGAGGTGTTCCACATCGGTTGTGGTAGAACGAGTCCGGTGGAGCTGCGGTCGCGCTCTGCTGAGCTCTTGCCTCCGGCCGCGCTGCTTCCAGGCATGCCGCTTGCCGTGGAACCCGTGGCTGCTGGTGATCCGCTCGCGTACGAGCCGGAGGTGGAATCCGTTGCCGCAGCATGCGGTGTCTGCGCCACTGACGTTCCCGACGGCGTTTCCGGCACGGACAGTGTTGCCGTTGGCGCCTCCACCCGCGTTGTTGCCCTATTATCTGCTGTGGAGCCGACATCAGGGGCTCCGGCGTCGGGGGTCGTTGAAGGCGTTGTCGTCGATTCCCCACCCGGGGCAAAGAACGGCACGCCATCCTTGATCCCCATCGAGTACTGCTGCGACTTACCGTCGGGGCCGGTGATCTTCGCGGTGACCGTACCGTCGGGTGCCTGCGTTACCGTCATACTGTGGCCAGCGACAGTGAAGGTCGCGAGCGTCTTCGATCCGGAAAAATCATTCGTGGTGGCCGTCGGTGAGCCGGTACCGGCTGTGGTGCCGCCGAGTCCGGTCAATCCTTGTTGAACGGTAGTACCGAGCTGGCTCAGACCCTGCTGCACGGTCTGTCCGGCCTGGCTGGCAAGGCTGGCAAGGCTGGTCAATGTCTGCAGCGGATTTGTTTGTGATGTGGTCGGGATGGCTGATGTGGGGGTTTGCGATGTCGGTTGGGTCGGCGTCTGCGGTGTGGTCGAGTCGACCCCCGCGGTCTGGACGCTGGTGTTCGCGGCGCCGGGTTGCGGCGTGGAAGTTGGCGTTGTCGGTTGTTGATCCTGCGGCTTGGGGAACGGTTTGGGGTCGTGGTTGTCCAGCAGGTCCATCGCTGGCTGATAGGCGCGGCGGATGTAGTAGTCGGCCAGCGCGCACTGGTGCACAAAGGCTGTGAAAGCCTCCCGCACCGCAGGGCCAAAATGACCGGTCAGCCATTGTTTGCACGCCGACTGGATCTTCGACATGTTGCCCGCGTTGTTCAGCATGACCGTGCCGTCGGACTCGGTAATGTGCAGCTGCCGGATTGCGACTTGTGTGTCGTTACCCAACCAGTCCCTATCCCCCGATGCCACCGTGATCATCGCGCTCACTGGGTCTTCGGCGCCGCTGAGCCGCATGGCGTGCCCGGCGACCGGACATTGGGAGCTGTCGAACGCGGCGACGAAATTCGCCTTGTCCCTGACGATCTGCAACAGCACGTCCGGCAGCCCATTGACAGCCGCCGCAACCGCTTGCAAGTACTGGCTCTGCTGGTCAGCATGCGCGTGGAATCCGGCCAGATAGTCCTGCGCGGCCCCGCCGGCATTCCCCTGCCATGCCTCTGGCACCGCATCCTTCACACCAGCCAGGTTGGTCGTGATATCAGTGGTGCTGGGGTGGGAATCAGTCCCTGAGGAGGCACCGGCGAGCGCTGCGGCCAGACTACGCAAGCTGTCGAGCTTCATGCTTCGCTGTTGGTCGTAGTACTTCCACTCCAGACGGCGCATCTCATCGTTCGGATCCCTGATGGTGTTGATAGGTTCACCGCCAACCGCACCTTCACCGCCGACCGCCGCACCATCGACACTCACCGGCTCGACGACGATGCTGTCGAACCCCGGCAGCTTCAACACATCCCACACACGGTGGTAACGAACCAGCGCCAACCGGAACCACTCGAGCCCAGGAGCAGCCTGATCCAGTAGTTTGTTGACATCGGAACCAGTGAGTTTCGGCTTGTCGTTCCAGATCGCCTTGTCGAAGACGTTGTTGCCGTCTTCCTTGAGGAAGCGAGCAAGGTCCTGCTGCGCCTTGTTCAGATTGGCCTGATACTGCTGCTCATACTGTTGGGGAGCCGTCATGCTGACGGTCCCAGCCCGTCGTCGGCTGCGGCAATCTGAGCACCAGACTCTTGATCGGTGTTCACTGTCGTGGTCACTGCCTGCCGCAGAACCTCGACCGTAGCGCCGGAAGCTTCAGACCATGACTGCAGCATGGTGACAATCCCGTCGATACCCGCCGCGAGTTTCTTCCCCTGCTCCAAGTAGTCCTGCCCGGCATGAGCTGCCTCGAATCCAGCACCCGCGATCCGCGTCGCGTGCCCCTGCGTGGCATCAACGGCTGGTTCGATCGTGCTTGCCATACCAAGCACCGACTCCGGGACGAAAAGCATGATCCTCCTCACCCCCCGATGTCACCCACCGAAAAACTAGCCTTAGGAAGCAAGGCCGCGTCACGATCATGTCAGAACCAGAAGGAAGCACGCCAGTCGAAAGACATTGCTTTGCAATGTCTTTAACCCCTGGGTGACAGTGGACCGGATACGACTGCAAGGTTACTTCAGGTGTCGTGCGATCGAGCTGACGGATCCTTCGGATGCGCGGGGGATCGCCAGGGGCAAGGATTGCGTCCCCGCGTGAACAGGATGACGCCACTGATACCAACAGGGTGGCGTCATCCTATTCGGTGATTTTGAGTTGGCGGGATCGTTTGACGTCCTGGAAGGACTCGTAGGTGTGCCGACCGAAGGTCTTGAGCAGCGTCTTCAGCTTCGCGGCCTCGAATTTCGGTACCAGGCACTGCTCGTAGAGTTCCGGGTCGGCGGCTTTGACCAGGTCGGGGTTGATGAGTCGTCGTTCAAGGGTCCGTTCCCAGGTAGCGACTCCGGCGATTCCGCTGGCGGTGCCGATGGCGAGTTTCAGTTCGGTCTCCACCCGCGTCTTCTCGGCGGCGACACGGTCGCAGTCGATCCGCAGCTGCTGCTCCCGGGCGTTCAACTCGATCCACCGCCGCCGCAGCCCGTCGACGGTGTCATCGGACGGCAGGACGGTTGGGTTGGGCTCGACATCTTCGAGTTGTTCGACCTGCCTCTTCTTCGGCAGTTCGTCGGTGAGCCAGGCACGGCACTGCACGAAAACCTGCGGGACTTCGACTCCGGTAAACCGGTATATCTCCGATCCACCTTCCTCGCCGCGCCGGTCGGCCCACGTGTCCTTGATGTACTTCTCCAGCGCCTTGTACTCGTCGGTTTCGATGGCATCGAACAACGACAACGGGTACGGGCAGCCCGTCTGCAGCGAGTTGCGGCGCTTGGCCGGAGTCATGGTGGTCTGCCCAATCTTGAACAGATCTTCTCCGCCGAGACGGAATGCGTAGATGTACCCCATTTGCGGAACCCCCTTGTGTCAGTTCGATTTCCGCCAGAGCAAGGATTGTCCTGGACTATTGGCGGATGCTCCATGATGGACTGACACGAACCGCCGCCACAACAGGGCGAGGCGAGACGAAGCGGATCAAAACATGGGTGTCGTGTACACGCGGGAGGAGCTGGTTGAGCCAGCCGCCGACCGCGCCTCGTCCGCCCCCAATGCCGTCTCGGGTGGCGTGAGGTCTAGGCAGCTCGTGAAACATCTACGTGCAGACAGGGGTTCGCGAGATACGCTTGAATATCGCGCGAGGTGGGGAGGTCGCTGTGCTGCCGTTGGTCAACGACGGTTCGGAGCTATCGCCCGCCGAGCAGCGGTTGGCCGAATGGATCGAGTGGAGTCCCGCGCAGCCCGGGGTGGCGCTGCTGGACGTCGAGGTTCCGACCGTGACTGTAGTCGCCAGCTCGACGCGCTGATCTGGACGCCGCAGCGGTGTATCGCGGTGGAGGTCAAGGGATTCCGTAGCCGCCAGGATGGGATGCTGGTGGTGCCTCCGAACGGGCCATGGCGGATGGACGACGGGCAGGTCGCTGACATCTACGGCAACGATATCGACCACAACCCGATAAACCAGGTGCGTGCCAACACACTGGCCGCCAAGAACTGGATCGGTGAGGCGACCGGGCGCCGTCTACGACGGCAGCCAGGACGTGAACGCCGAAACGGGCATCGGCCGGACGATGTGTGCAGTGGACCTTCCGGTCTGCCAGAAGGCAGCTCGTCCCGGTAGGTCGACTCACTCGCCCTTGGCTACTTTCTTGACGGCCATTGCCGGTGGCGAACCCTTGGCACTTGCGTTGCTCGACGACAGGTGCTGCTCGGCGTCGGCGAGTAGTGCTGACGGTGTCGTTGCCAGCGCTTCCGCCAGGTCCCACAGTCGATCGATCTGCACGCCGCTGTTGCCCAGCTCGATGCGGGCGATTACGGGTCTGGATACGCCTGAAGCGGCGGCCAGTTCGTCCTGATTCATCTTCGCCGCCTCGCGGGCTCGCCGAATCGCAGCACCGACCGCGTCCCGCCTCATCTTGCGCACCTTCCTTTGCTGCGGAGACAGCGAGGCTTCCGGTACGGGCATGGCCGCATCATCGCACGGCGCACCCTCCTCAAGCCCGCATCAGCCGCGCGGAACGAGACGTGCATCTGAGCCGAGTATATCGCACGCGATACAAACGGCATGTAAACGATGGTGACACGCGGGGCAAAAATGCACCCTGCGAGACGTGAAGGATGCCAGGCTGTGACGCGTCGATCGCTAGGGGCGCGGGGCCACCGTCTATCACCTCATCAGGTGTTCGAATGACCGGAAGGAATGCAGTTGTCGACGTCGATCGTGAAGGGTGCCGCGAAAGGCATAGATGCCGATGCCGAAACATGGCTGGCGACAACCGACCTGGCAGGCGCCCCGAAGGCCGCCATACAGCTATCGCGAGCGATCGCACCGGCCCGGTACGGTTTCGGGGTCCGGCGTCCGCTTGATCTGGCCTCTTCGGATGACCGGACCCACATCGTCCTCGATTTGCTTCGCGCCAAACAGGTTCCTACCGCTGATGCGGTCGATGCCCTGGCACGTCGTTCGCATAGCAGTCGCGGTGTGGGCACACCAACAGCCTGCGACGAGCAGATCACACACGCCGAACGGATCTTGCAAGCCGAGGGCGACTCGCTGGGTTCCGAACTGTCCTCGGCTGTCACACTGCACCGAATCGACCACAATCACGGCCCGACATGGCAGCAAGCGTGGGCGTTCGATGCTGTCAGCAAGTGGTGGCTGCCCCGCGTGGGCGGCATGCCGCCGTTCAAACCGATCGGGCGAATCGCTTTCGCAACGTTGCACAAGGCGGGATGGCTCGCGTCGAATCAGACCGTACGGTCATTGTGTCCCGGTCGCCGCTTCTACGTCCGCTTCTACGGTGACCACGTCTCGCACATGTCACCCGAGGTCGTCGGCTTCGCCGTCGCTACGTTTATCTCGAATGGTGGTCATGCCAACTGTATTGAAATACTCCATGATTGGTGCGGAGACTCTCTGAAATTCCTTCGAGTATGCGGTGGATTGTCGATTCACGCTGTGAGCCCAAGTGGCGTCATTTCTTTCTTTACCGGGGTATGCGGCATGGAACATGAAATTAATGAGGTCGTAAACCTCAGTGCTGTTCAGGATTATGTCTGCGGCTGACAGCAGAGCTGCGGACCCGATCGCGGTAGCTGGTGGTGAATCAATAGGAGGTGCTTTTCTGTAAGTTTCAGGGTAGTGTCGAGCAATGCTCTCAACATGAGCGTCCACGGCGTACCGCAAATTTGACTTCACAAAATCGGAAGACTGCGGCCAAGATGCGGTAATCAATGCGGCCGTCAGGCGGAGATCGGTTATATTGCATTCCTTGTGTGTCGGATTGCCGTGAAGTGCATTTAGAATTTGTTCTTGGCAGCTAATTATCTCTGTCCCGGGTGTCTGTAAGTGTGAATATTCTGCGGTTTCCAGGTAGGTGCGGCAGAGCGTAGCGGCCGACCGTGGCTGTGAGGTGTTTGTTGATATTCGGCATTGTGACGGGGTGTGCGAGGGAATTTGGATTCCATATTAGGTCACCTTTAGGCGCGCTGCGTGGTGCGTGAAAGGATTCTCGTGGGCACTGATCCGATAGGAAGCGGTTGTGTTCAACACAAGCGAAGGCTACGGGTAGATGCCAGTATTTCTTCCAGGGGCCGCCAAGTTGCTGTTGTATTTCTGTCGAATTCCCCGCTAGGCATTGCGGGCAGAATCTAGGGTTTATGCGATATATCCATTTGTCCCATCTTTTTTCAAGTGATAATTCGATAGGGGGATACGGATCCCTCCATGAGGAAAGGGTCAGATTGGTGACCTCGGATTCGTCTAACTGGGTTACAGTCATGAACCTTTCCAACTCCGCATCGGACAACTGCAATAGTTTTCTACCGTTCACGAAGTCTCGGCGGTTCGCAGCCAACCCCGATGCTTGACAGAACTGCAATGGAGTCAGGTCGAGACGGTATGCTGACCGCAGCATGTATCCAACCAAGGACTCGCCTGCCAGTGGCGCCAAGCTGCGGGGAAGTCGGGACCCTCGCGGTGGGGTACTCCTGCGGCTCACGTCGGCTGTGCCCAACGACTCTGTCGTGTCAGAACCACCTGTTGACCGTAGGGCACCAAGCCCTGACCGGCCTGGCAAACGTGCCAAGTCGTGTGGTGATCCAACGAAGCAGAGCCAGTCGCCGCACGAGTGGCGGTGACAACTAAGGCTTGCATGTGACAACTAAGATTTGTCGTCACAGATAGATAGATCAGGGTGATTCCTGATGGTCGGGTGTCGGTGGCCGTGCCAGTATCGAAGACATGTACCCGTCCATGCCCGCGTTCGATGCTGCCCGAGGGGATGACCCTCGCAGTGCCGCGTGGGGCGGTGGGCCGGGTTCGGGCGTCGCGCCCGGGTTTGCCCCGGGGCCCGGGCGCGGCTTCGGCCCCGCGCCGGTGCTGCTGTACACCGAGCCGCCGTATCCCAGGATGGTGCGGCGCTCTGGTGGCCGGATCGTCGGCGGTGTGGCCGGTGGTATCGCCGATCACCTCGGGCTCGACGTCTTCAAGGTGCGGATAGCGTTCGTCCTGCTGTCCGCGCTGGCGGGGGCCGGGATCGTCGGCTACGGGATGCTGTGGATCTTCACCCCTGGCGGCCACGATGCGGTGAAGCCGACCGGTCGGGAGCGCCGGCAGGCGATCGGGCTGGCCCTGCTCGGCATCGGGCTCGCGGTCGGGGTGTCGTGGTTGCTGAGCGGAACCGCGGCGAAGGTGATCGTGCCGATCGTCGTGGTTGCGGTCGGTGCGGCGCTGGTGTGGCGCGAGTACGACACCGACGGCCCGCGGTCGTTGCTCGGGCTGCCCGCGCGTCCCTCGGTGGTGACCTGGTCGCGCATCGTCGCCGGTATCACGATGATCGTGCTCGGCCTCGGTGTGGTCGTGCTGGCCAGGATCGATCTGAGCTCACTCGGTTCTGCGTTGCTCGCGGTGGCGGTCACCTTGATCGGTGCCGGTCTGTTGACGGTGCCGCTGTGGCTGCGCATGATGCGGGCGCTGAACGCCGAGCGCTCCGCCCGCATCCGCAATGAGGAACGCGAGGAAATCGCGTCCCACCTGCATGATTCGGTGTTGCAGACGCTGGCGCTGATCCAGCGTCAGGCCGACGACCCGCAAGAGGTGGCCCGGCTGGCGCGCAGTCAGGAGCGGGAACTGCGCCGCTGGCTCTTCGAGGATTCCGGTCCGGCACAGTCGAGTCTGGCCGCCGCGCTGCGCACGATCGCGGGCGAGGTGGAGGACCAGCACGGCGTGAAGGTGACCCCGGTGACCGTCGGTGATGTCACGATGGACGGTGACGACAGCGGATCCGGTCTGCCGAAGGAGCATTTCACCGCCTTGCTCGGCGCGAGCCGGGAGGCGCTCGTGAATGCCGCCAAACACGCGGGCGTTCCGGAGATCGATCTGTTCGCCGAGGCGGAACCACATCAGGTGAGCGTCTTCGTGCGCGATCGCGGGACCGGATTCGATATCGCGGCGGTGCCGCAGGATCGGCAGGGCGTCGCGAAATCCATCCGCGCGAGGATCGAGCGGCGCGGCGGTTCGGTGGAAATTCTTTCCACGCCGGGCCGGGGCACCGAGGTGCGGATCATCATGCCGCGCACCGATTCCGGTGATCAGGATCGGATCGACGATGCGCAGGCGCCGGTCGGCGACGAACAGCGTGACGGGGCACGACAGACGGTTCGCAACGGTCGATGATCGTGGCTGTCGAACGGCGCTGCGTACTGACGACGTTCGGTTGCTGCCCGGGTTTCAGATCTGTTGTGAGCCGATGATGTCGCATCGGCGGAACTTGGACCGGCGGCGATTCAGATATTCGGGTGCCGCCACAGCGCGTCCGGTCCGGTTGGCGGGCAGCGCATTCGAGGCATTGCATTCGGGCGCTGGGGTGGTAGTGAGTGGCCCGGATGGCGACAGATGCGATCGCAGTTGTGGTACCGATGAAGTGCGGACGGCCTGCGGGCGGTCCGTGCGTCAGGGTGGTCGATCCACCGAGGATGAGGAGAAGTAGGTGACCGTGCGGGTCTTTCTCGTCGATGATCACGCCGTATTCCGCTCGGGTGTGCGGGCGGAGCTGAGCCGGGAAACCGATATGGAGGTGGTCGGGGAGGCCGGTGGTGTGGCCGAGGCGGTCGCCGGGATCAATGCGGCGCGGCCGGATGTGGTGCTGCTCGATGTGCACATGCCCGACGGTGGTGGGGTCGCGGTGCTGTCCGGTATCGATGACGGTCCGGTGTGCTTGGCATTGAGTGTCTCCGACGCCGCCGAGGATGTGATCGCGGTGATCCGGGCGGGCGCGCGCGGCTATGTCACCAAGACCATCTCGGGATCCGAACTGGCCGATGGCATTCGGCGGGTTGCGGGTGGCGATGCCGTCTTCAGCCCGCGGCTGGCCGGATTCGTGCTGGACTCGTTCACCGGAAAGTCACCGGTGCCGGAGCCACCGCTGGATCCCGAACTGGATTCGCTCACCCCGCGCGAACTGGAGGTGCTGCGCCTGCTGGCCCGCGGCTACACCTACCGGGAAATCGCCGAAAACCTCTACATCTCGGTGAAAACCGTGGAAACCCACGCCTCAAACGTTCTGCGCAAAACCCAGCAGTCCAACCGCAACGCCCTGACCCGCTGGGCCCACCGCCGCCGCATCGACTGACCAGTCCAGCCTCTCGGACAAGCGACACCATGCGCTCACCCCGGTGAACATCTGCACCAGCGCATTCTCAGCCGCGTCCCGCACGGGGCTGGGGCGGTTACATCAGGGCGATGATGACGGCGATGATGAGGACTAAGCCGATCAGGAGTCCGATGGCGATGGCCAGGGGGGCGTTGCTCGGCTCTTTTGGTTTGGGGCGCTGGGGGGTGGGCGCGGTGGGGGCGGGGGTGTTGCGGTGTGGGCGGGGGAGGGGGGTCGAGTGGGGGCTGCGGAGGCCCGAGGCCGAATTGCGGGCGGCCCAGGCCGGGATGGTGCCGTCCTCGGTGCGTACGGGGGCGCCGAGGATATAGGGGCCGGTGCCGGGACCGAATGCGGCGGTGAGGATTTCGTCGCGCGCCTCGGCCATTGTCGGCCTGCGCTGCGGCGCGGGTTCCATCATGTGCAGCAGCGCATTGGTGAGCATGCCGCTGCGGCTGGGCGGGATGATCTGGGCCATGGCCGCGCGGTAGACCACGGCATCGGTGTCATCGTCCATACCGAACGGCGGTTGCCCCTCGATCGCGGTGTACAGCGTCGCGCCGAGGGAGAACACATCGCTCGCCGTGGTCGGCTGCGCACCGCGCGCCACCTCGGGAGGTAGGTAGGCCGGTGTGCCGGTGATCATGCCGTCCGGTTCATCGGAGTTGTCGGTCGCACCGCGGGAGATGCCGAAGTCGCTGAGCTTGGCCAAGCCGACGCCGGGGCCGCGGTCGGCGACGAGAATATTGCCCGGTTTGATATCGCGGTGCACGATGCCCGCGGCGTGCGCGGCCGCCAACGCGTCGGCGACCTGCGCCCCGATCTGTGCGACCTCGACCGGCGGCAGGGTGCCCGCCAGCGCCAATGCCCTTGCGACACTTCGTGATGGCAGATGTTCCATCACCAGCCACGGCTCGCCCGCCTCCAGCACCACGTCGTACACCGCGATGGCGTGCTCATGTGAGAGCTTGGCCGCGACCCGGCCCTCGTGCATGATCCGATTGCGGATCTCGGTGGCCTCGGCCTCGGGGAGTTCGGCGGTGGAGAGCACCTGTTTGATCGCGACGTCCCGGTTGAGCAGGCGATCGTGTGCGAGCCAGACCGCACCCATGCCGCCGCCACCCAGCTTCGACTGCAGACGGTAGCGGCCAGCGACAAGATATTCGGGGCCGACTATGGGACGAGCGCGTTCGGTCACGGGTGCAGGGTATCGGAAAATGGGGTTAACTGGCCTGATTCGAGACCGACACCCTATTGTGCCAGTAGCCGATCCGGGTGCATGCCGTCCACCATGCCGATGAAGGGTGGGTGGATGCTGTAGCCGAGCATGCGCCGGATTTCCGGGGATACCGCGCGCACCGTATCGCGACTCGTCGAGAGGGTGAACGCCTCCTGCGTGCGCAACCACGGCTCGCAGTACTGCGCGGTGGCGGCCAGGCGCGAGCGCGCCGAGCGGTTCGCGCCACCGCCGTGCCAGAGGGTGCCGAGGAAGAAGACACACGATCCGGCGGGCATGACGCCGGGCACGCGCAGGTCGTCCTGCTGCGGTGTCCGACCGTCCGGCCAGCGGTGGCTGCCCGGGATCAGCATGGTCGCGCCGTTCTCGGCGGTGAATTCATCGATCGCCCAGATGGTGGCCGCCGACAATGCCTTTCGCGGTCGCGGCACCGGGTAGAAGCCGTCGTCGGGATGCAGGAGTTGGGCATTCTCGCCGGGGGCGATATTGATGATTTGCAGTTGCGACAGCAGGTAATTGGGCACTAGGAGTCGATCCAGCAGAGCCAGTACGCGGGGATGGTCGACCAGCCGATCGATCATGCGCGTCTTGCCGAGCACACTGTAGAGCCGCTGAGTGTGGTGTCCCTCGAACGCATTTCGCCCGTTCGGGCCCAGGAGGGGCAGCAGTTCGGTCCGCAGGGCGGCACATTGCGCCGGGTCGAGCAGTCCCTCGAGGATGACGTAGCCGTCACGGTCGAGGGCGGCGAGATCGGCGTCCACCTGTGCGGCGGGGATATCGCGCGGCGCGTGCACCGCGCGATGGGTTCGGGACAGGTCGCCGGTCAGATCCTCGAGTCGTTCGACCTCGGGCTGGATATTGCTCATCGCTGTTCTTCCCTTCCCGCGCCGGTTGCTCCGGCCACGAATTCCCAGACTTGATCGGCGACGACGGCACGGTCCGGTCGCGGGCTGCGGGTGAGCGCCACCGCCACGGCCATGTGCACGCCGCCGAGAACGGCCGCGACGAGCAACTCCGGGTCGCGATCCGCGGGCACCGCGCCCTGGCGCTGGCCCTGAGCCATATTCCGGATGCCGACCTCGATCGCCTGCTGCAGTCGCTGGCGTTCCACACCCGCCGCTTCGGCATCGCCGAAGCGGCCGAGTGCTACGGGGGCGAGCGGATCGTCATAGAGGAAGTTCACCCAGGCCACGACGCGCGCGTGTTCGCGTTCGCGCCAATCCTTTCCGGCGAACTCCGCATAGGTGACGTGCTCGCCGAGGCGGTCGTAGAAGTCGGTGATAACGGCGGTGAGCAGGCCGCTGCGTGAGCCGAAGTATCGGTAGGGCAGCCCGACGCTGACTCCGGCGCGGCGGGCGACGGCCGCCACCTCGAGTTCCCCGGTTTCGCTCAGCTCCGCATGCGCCGCCTCCAACAGTCGTCTGCGTGCGGTCGCCCCCCGTCGCGACAATTCTTGGTCGGTCATGACTCCGCCTCGCTGGCGCTCGGCTCCGTCATGACCGACATGTCGCCTGTATTGATGGTCGCTCGCTCATATCTCCGATAGTAAGTTGAGTTCAACTCAAAAACAACGGCATCGTTGCGAACCGGTCGGGGTCGGTGCGCGGACTTGACGGAATTCGGGGGTGGGTTTCTACTGAGCGAGTATCGAACGTATATTCGATATCGATCGATAGCTGGATCGGTGCTGACTCCTTGATCGTGAAGGTTCGCTCCGTGTGCTTCGCCTCGGGTCCATCGTGGAAGTAGGTGGTTGTGATGGGTTCGGATGAGGATTCAGGGGCGGGGAGACGGCGGGACGGTATGCCGTCGAGGGATAGACCGACATTGGATGAGCTGCGCCGACGGATGGCGGCGATACCCGGGCGCGGGGAAGCGGCGGCCGAGCGGATGCCTCGTGCCGTCGAATTGCGCCGGGAAGCGCTGGCCGTGCCGCCCGCCCTTGCCGAGCTGTTGCCCGAAGGCGGTCTGGTCAAGGGTTCGGTCGTGGCCTACTCGGGTGCGAATTCACTGCTGGTTGGGCTGCTGGCCGCGGTGACCGAGGGCGGCGGACATGCCGCGGTGGTCGGGGTGCCCCGGCTCGGGCTGCTCGCCGCGGTCGAGATGGGCGCGCAGCTGCAACGCCTCGCCGTCGTCGCCGATCCCGGCCCGGATCCGGTGGAGGTGGCCGCGGTATTGCTCGACGGTCTCGATCTGGTGGTGCTCGGTCTCGGCGGTGCCGCCGTGGCCCCGTCGCGCACCCGCGTCATCGCCGCCCGCGCCCGCAGCAAGGGCGCCACCCTGGTGGTCACCGACGGTCGCTGGCCCAACCCGTCCCTACGCCTGGACACCCGCGTCGCCGGATACGGCGGCCTCGGCGCCGGTCGCGGGCGGCTCCGCTCGGTGCGCCTGGAGGTCGCGGTCCGCGGCAAGGTGGGACCGCCATGCCATGGCCGAATCGAACTGCGGCCCAATGCGAGTCGCGTGGAGTGGGTGTCGCTGGAAACGGTCGCATCGGTGCGCGAAGAAGCGGTCGAGGCGCGCGGTGCGGCGTCATGAACGAGGTGACATCCGATGCGTGCGGTGCGGCACCGTGATTCGGATGGCTGCGCGATGTCGATCGGTATCGGCGCGGTGCTCGCGGGAGTAGGGCGGTGATTCAGCCGAGTCGGGTGCGCGGTGGTGCGCGGGTGCTGGCGCTGTGGTGCCAGGACTGGGGGGCGGTTACGGTGGCGGCGGTGGCGCGGGTGCCCGCGACGCGGCCGGTGGCGGTGCTGTTCGGCAATAAGGTCGTGGAGTGTTCGGCCATTGCCAGGGCCGAGGGGGTGCGGTGCGGGCTGACCAGGCGGGAGGCGCAGTCGCGGTGTCCGAATGTATATGTCGCGCAGGCGGACCCGGATCGGGATGCGCGGCTGTTCGAGCCGGTGGTCGCGGCCATCGACGCGACGGTGCCGGGGGTGGAGGTGCTGCGTCCGGGGCTGCTCGTGCTCGGGGCGCGGGGTGCGGCCCGATACTTCGGGTCCGAGGAGGCGGCGGCCGAGCGGCTCGTCGACGCGGCGGCCGCGGTGGGTGTGGAGGCGCAGATCGGCATTGCCGATGAGTTGTCGACGGCGGTGATCGCGGCGCGGTTCGCCGTGATCGTGCCGACCGGTGCGGGTGCGCGGTTCCTGGCGCCACTGCCGGTGCGGGAACTCGCGCTCGAACCCAGCCTGGCCGCACCGGAGCGCAGTGATCTGGTGGATCTGCTGCACCGCTTGGGATTGCGGCGCATCGGTGATTTCGCGGCGCTGACCTCGACCGAGGTCACCTCGCGCTTCGGCGCGGATGCCGTGCTGGCGCACCGCTGCGCCAGGGCCGTGCCGGAGCGCCCGCCGTCCGCGCGCCGTCCGCCGCCGGAGCTGGCGGTGCAGTACCGCTGTGATCCACCGATCGATCGGGTCGATGCCGCCGCCTTCGCGGGCCGCCTGCTCGCCACCCAATTGCACGAGGCGCTGTCGCGTGCCTCGATGGCCTGCACTCGGTTATCGGTGTCGGCGGAAACCGAGGCGGGTGAACAACTTTCGCGCATCTGGCGGTGCGCGGAACCGCTGACCCCGGAGGGTACCGCGGATCGAGTGCGCTGGCAGCTGGACGGCTGGCTGACCCGCCGCGACCGCCCCACCGCACCGATCACCCTGCTGCGGCTGGAACCCGTCGAAGTCGTTGCGGCGGGCGCACTTCAGCTCGGTCTGTGGGGCGGTGTCGGCGAGGAGGACGAGCGGGCCCGCCGCGCCCTGATCCGGGTGCAGGGCCTGCTCGGCGGCGAGGCGGTCCGGGTCGGTGTGCTCAGCGGCGGGCGCGGACCCGTCGAACGCATCACCATGGTCGCACTCGGCGACGAGCCGGTTCCGGCCGCCGATCCGGCCCTGCCCTGGCCCGGCCGCCTGCCCCGCCCCGCGCCCACGGTGATCCTGGTGAACCGCCCAGTCGTGTATCTGGAGGCCGCCGATGGAGCCCCGGTGCAGGTCACCGAACGCGGCCTGTTCACCGCCGATCCGGCCCTGCTGCGCTGGGGCAGCAAACAATGGCGACTCGCGGGCTGGGCGGGTCCGTGGCCGGTGGACGAACGCTGGTGGACGCCGGAATCCGATACCCTCTCCGCCGGAATCGCCGCCCGCATCCAGGTGCAGCTCGCCGGTGAACCGGCCGATGTCCGCGTGCTACTGCTCATCTACAACGACCGAACATGGCGTGCTGAGGGGCTTTACGACTGACGGCGTGCGGATGCGTTGCGCAGCTGGCTGTTACAGGTCGCGTCGTGTGCGGGCGAACGACCGTTGTTGGCTTCGGTTCAGCCCAGAATCCAGTAGGTCGCCGCCCGGCCCGACCGCCGCCCGATCGGGCGCAGGATCGGCCGGTTGACAACCTGTTACGGGCGTGACCACACCAGCGCCAGCGTGAACGGATATCCGCGCAGCTCGGCCCATTTCGGCTTGGCCGCGATCCACGCGTCATCCACCAGCGCCTCGGCCATCTCGGTGAGCACCCACCCGGCCGCCGATGCCGCCGATATCTGCTCGCTGATCAAGTGCAGATGTGTGCTGATCGCCACCGGTTCCCCCGCCTCGGGCGTGTAGTGCGTCGGCATACCGGTCACCATCATGAATTGCGGGTGATAGCTGACTGTCACGCACATGCCGCCCGGCGCGGTCAGCCGCCAGGTCTCGGCGTAATAGGGCGCGAGGTCGTCCAGGTGCTCATCGATCAGCGAGGAGATCACCAAATCGTATGCGCCACCGGCCAATCCGGTATCGCGCACATCCGCCTCGGCGAGCGTGGTGTGCACCCCGCGCTCGCGGGCCCGCGCGAGCATCCCCGCACTCACGTCGACGCCATCGATCCGCTGAATTCCCCGCTCCCGCAACCAAGCTCCGGTACGCCCGGTCCCGCAGCCGAGATCAGCGGCGCGCCGCACCCCGCTCCAGTCCGGGTGGTGCAGCCGATCCAGCAGTGCGAGATCCATCTCGTCCATGACGGTCTGCTCATACGTCGGGGCCCACCCGTCATATCCCGCGGCGACATCAACAATGCGATAGTTGCGGCGATCGAAGTCCGCGAAGGAGGGCATGTCCGCAGTATTGCCGTGATCCATCGGCATCCGCCAGACAATTTCCGGCACCACCCCGTCGTTGGCTTCGAATGCCGTGTAACAGATGCTGCACGACCCACCCTCAGGCGAGCACGACGGAGCGAGTTTTACGAGCGACCGTTCGCGGCCCGTCTCGCGTCCGAGTCGTCGAAGCGCATGCGCCGAAGGCGCGAGTCTCGACGGC